>NZ_LR134384.1:2892500-3155000 GCF_900637655.1 Segatella oris | reverse complement strand
CGCCTACGCTCTTCAACGGGGACTTCCGTCGCCCCGCGGCAGTGTCACTGCTCCGTCTCCACGTCGCTCCTGAAGGTAGTAACGGAATGTTGACCGTTTCTGCCATCGCCTTCGCCATTCGGCTGAGACTTAGGACCCGACTTACCCCGGGATGATTGGCATTGCCCGGGAAACCTTAGACTTACGGCGGAGGGGAATCTTACCCCTCTTGTCGTTACTTATACCTACATTTGCTTTACCATGCGCTCCAGGATCAGTCATCTCACCATTCTGCGCACATGGTATGCTCCCCTACCGATACTTTCAATATACATTGCTATCCCGCGCCTTCGGCATCTGACTTATACCCGATTATTATCCATGCCCGGACCCTCGACTAGTGAGCTGTTACGCACTCTTTGAATGAATGGCTGCTTCCAAGCCAACATCCTAGCTGTCATGGGGACCGGACTTCGTTAGACTAACTCAGACAGAATTTCGGGGCCTTAGACGGCGGTCTGGATTCTTCTCCTCTCGGGGACGGACCTTAGCACCCGCCCCCTTACTGCATGGCTGCAGTCCGTGAGCATTCGGAGTTCGTCAGGTCTCGATAGGCGGTGAAGCCCTCTTGACCTATCGGTCGCTCTACCTCTCACGGAGATCGCCACACGCGGCACCTAAATGCCTTTCGGGGAGTACGAGCTATCTCCAAGTTTGATTGGCCTTTCACTCCTACACTCAACTCATCCGGAAGCTTTTCAACGCTTATCGGTGCGGTCCTCCATTCCGTGTTACCGGAACTTCAACCTGGTCAAGTGTAGATCACTTGGTTTCGCGTCTACCCCCTCTGACTTAAACGCCCTGTTCAGGCTCGCTTTCACTGCGGCTGGGAGCATCATTACTCTTAACCTTGCCAGAGATGGTAACTCGTAGGTTCATTATGCAAAAGGCACGCCGTCACCGGATATACCGGCTCCGACCGCTTGTAGGCGTATGGTTTCAGGAACTGTTTCACTCTTCTTGTCGAAGTGCTTTTCACCTTTCCCTCACGGTACTGGTTCACTATCGGTCTCACAGGAGTATTTAGCCTTACCGGATGGTCCCGGCGGATTCGCGCAGAATTACTCGTGTTCCGCGTTACTCAGGATACCGCTATGCCGAATCTTGGTTCAAATACAGGACTTTCACCCTCTGTGGTTCTTCTTTCCAGAAGATTCTTTTCACTCGATCCATACAATGTCGCGGTCCTACTACCCCGCAGCTGCGTTGCCACAGTCACGGTTTGGGCTCTTCCCCGTTCGCTCGCCACTACTGGGGGAATCATTGTTTATTTTCTTTTCCTGCAGGTACTAAGATGTTTCAGTTCCCTGCGTTAGCTCTCACGCTCAGCGTGAGTGGCCGTCCTTCAGACGGCCGGGTTGTCCCATTCGGAAATCCCCGGATCAGAGATTATTTGCATCTACCCGGGGCTTATCGCAGCTTATCACGTCCTTCGTCGCCTCTGTGAGCCTAGGCATCCGCCATACGCCCTTTCTTACTTTCTTCTTATAAAGGATAAAGCGGGGATACAAAAAGCAACATATATTACTCTTCCTTCCTCCGGCTTCACCTTCTGAAGCTCATACTTTCAGCTGTCAAGTGAAATCTCATCTTGCGATTTGATTTCTAAGACTGAACTTAGTTTACTTTACAGTTTTTGCTTGTGTCAATATGTCAAAGATCGTATGGAACCTTCAGAATGCACGCTTCAGCATGCACTGTGATGTCCATCTGTGGAGAATAACGGATTCGAACCGTTGACCCCCTGCTTGCAAAGCAGGTGCTCTAGCCAGCTGAGCTAATCCCCCAAGGTAGTAATTCATAATGATTAATGCATGATGCATAATTATGATTACCATTTGATTGGAGTGTTCATCATTCAAGGTTCCATTAATAAGCAAAACTCAAATTTTAGTTTGGATTATGCATTATTAATTATGAATTATGAATTAAAGAAGTAGTCCCAGGCAGACTTGAACTGCCGACCTCCACATTATCAGTGTGGCGCTCTGACCAACTGAGCTATAGGACTGTGGTCTGTTCATGATGCACAATGCATAATTATCATTTCCATGCTCATGCTCATGAATCCCGGTTGGCTGCTGTCCAAGACCTGGGCTTGGATAGCCCGGCTTCCTTTTTCTCTATATCAAAAAACAGGTGCGGCAGTACAAGAAGAATGGAAGAATATCTTGCCTATCCATTCTGTTTCCCTTCGTCTTTATCACTTCTCTTTTTCTTTGCTGTCAGCTCGTCAACATGTATACTGTCAACTCGTCTGCCGGCAGGAAATCCGTCTCCAGAAAGGAGGTGTTCCAGCCGCACCTTCCGGTACGGCTACCTTGTTACGACTTAGCCCCAATCACCGGTTTTGCCCTAGGCCGTTCCTTGCGGTCACAGACTTCAGGCACCCCCGGCTTTCATGGCTTGACGGGCGGTGTGTACAAGGCCCGGGAACGTATTCACCGCGCCATGGCTGATGCGCGATTACTAGCGAATCCAGCTTCGTGGGGTCGGGTTGCAGACCCCAGTCCGAACTGGGACCGGATTTAAGGATTAGATCGTGTTTGCACAAAATCAACTCTCTGTACCGGCCATTGTAACACGTGTGTAGCCCCGGACGTAAGGGCCGTGCTGATTTGACGTCATCCCCACCTTCCTCACACCTTGCGGTGGCAGTATCTACAGAGTGCCCAGCATCACCTGATGGCAACTGAAGAAAGGGGTTGCGCTCGTTATGGCACTTAAGCCGACACCTCACGGCACGAGCTGACGACAACCATGCAGCACCTTCACAGACGCCCCGAAAGGCCGCTTCATCTCTGAAGCCTTCGTCTGCAATTCAAGCCCGGGTAAGGTTCCTCGCGTATCATCGAATTAAACCACATGTTCCTCCGCTTGTGCGGGCCCCCGTCAATTCCTTTGAGTTTCACCGTTGCCGGCGTACTCCCCAGGTGGGATGCTTAATGCTTTCGCTTGGTCACCAGGCTGAAACAGCCTGACAACGGGCATCCATCGTTTACCGTGCGGACTACCAGGGTATCTAATCCTGTTCGATACCCGCACTTTCGAGCTTCAGCGTCAGTTGTGCTCCCGCAAGCTGCCTTCGCAATCGGAGTTCTTCGTCATATCTAAGCATTTCACCGCTACACGACGAATTCCGCCTGCGTTGCGCACACTCAAGTGAACCAGTTCGCGCTGCAGTGCAGACGTTGAGCACCTGCATTTCACAACACGCTTAATCCACGGCCTACGCTCCCTTTAAACCCAATAAATCCGGATAACGCCCGGACCTTCCGTATTACCGCGGCTGCTGGCACGGAATTAGCCGGTCCTTATTCATGCGGTACCTGCAATGAAGGACACGTCCCTCACTTTATCCCCGCATAAAAGCAGTTTACAACCCATAGGGCCGTCATCCTGCACGCTACTTGGCTGGTTCAGGCTCTCGCCCATTGACCAATATTCCTCACTGCTGCCTCCCGTAGGAGTTTGGACCGTGTCTCAGTTCCAATGTGGGGGACCTTCCTCTCAGAACCCCTACTGATCGTCGCCTTGGTGGGCCGTTACCCCGCCAACAAGCTAATCAGACGCATCCCCATCCCTGACCGATGAAATCTTTAATCGTCGTTGGATGCCCGCAGACGATGCCATGAGGTATTAGGCCGACTTTCGACGGGTTATCCCTCAGTCAGAGGCAGGTTGGATACGCGTTACTCACCCGTGCGCCGGTCGACGCCCGGGGAAGCAAGCTTCCCCGTCGTTTCCCCTCGACTTGCATGTGTTAAGCCTGTAGCCAGCGTTCATCCTGAGCCAGGATCAAACTCTCCATTGTAAAATAAGCTTGATAGGTAAAAAGCAAAAAGAAAAGACAGCAGAACTGTCTCGGCTTCAAGCTCATACCATGAATAATCTGTTCAGAACGAATCTCCCTGATTTAATAGTAAAAAAACAAATTGAAAGCAAGAAAGCAACGGACCAGGAAAGCAATCACTCACTGTCCCATTCCCCATCACCTCTTTGCTCGAATTGATCGGTTCGTTTATTCTACCCAAGACACATATCACTACATGCCTTGCTTCTTGTACTACTTCTCTGTTTATGTAAATCCTTTCAAAGAACGCTTCTTCTAAGTGGCAAAAATCTTTTGCAAGACCCCTGCCTTGCTCCTGGAATGCATAATCAATGTTCAAGTGATTTCTTCCTGAAAGCGTTTGCAAAGGTAATACAAAAACACGCCACTTCCAAATGTTTTTAAAGAAAAGTTTGAAAATAACTGAAAATTTTCATAAATCATGACAGAAAGACAGGATTTACGAGATCAGGAAACAGAACATACCGACAAAAGGCTGACCGCAGAGAGGCTAACCGCAAGCTTGAAGGCTGCGGTGCAACTGTAAAGAAAACTACACAGAGAACACTTCGGCGTCGGCGGCTCCCTTTCTTCTGTTTCTTTCCGTCGTTCTTGTTCTTGTTCTTTGTTCTTGTTCTTAGAGAAAGAAAAGCCATTGATTATCAGATAGTTGAAATGTTAATTAATCTAAACTTCAGGGCAATTGAAGAAAAGTGGAGCAGAAGTGGAGGAAAAGTCGGTGGGAAATCGGACGTAATTCAGAGAGATAAGAACATACTCCGAAAGCATACTTTGTAAAGTTTTTTAATTATTTTGTTGCAATTATCACTTCTCTGACAGCCACCAACTGATCTATATATATTTATAATGTACGCGCGAAAGAGCTTCCTTCTATTTCTTCTAAAACTGCAGAAGTTATCAGCATGCTTTCCCATATCTATGAAAACAAGCTGCAACTTCATTCATCTTAGCGCGCAATCTCTGTCATTTCATCATGTCATCTCTATCATCTTACACACTGATATGACAGAGATGACATGATAAAATGCCCTTTATAAAGAGGTATGATTAAATGTAATCACAGAATATGTTTCTCATCTATTGAGCCTGCCTTACCAAGCTTTTCGGTGTTATCAGTCTAAACTTCCTTCAAGTAGGCAGCTAAACCATGACGCTGCCCAAGATATTTATCATCAAAGGCATCAATCGGCTTAATCTCCTCTATGACATAAACTCGGTCATGATATGTGACCGTCTGTCCTACTTTATATTCTGCATTGAAACGTTCCATCTGCTTTCGGTAGCGCTCTGAAACACCGAAAAATATCATACGGGCAGAACCATCTGAGAAGAATTCAAACTTTGGTTTAAACTTACCATAGTTCACATTATACCACACACCCAAAACAACCACCACAATGCCTAAGACGATGACAAGGGTAGCCCAAACATAATAAGTAGTAGTTTCCATTGACAATTTACTTTAATTCATTTACTTTTTCTTGTATTTACCAATATTCCAATTTGCATAACGCTGAAGGTTCTTGTGCAGGACATCAGACTGTGAGAAATAATTCCATGGAATATTCTTGGCCGAGATCCCAAGCAGGGCACAATCAATATAGACACTCTTCTGATAAGCACCATAGTGCACATACACCTGATCGAAGTTTACTTTCTCTTGTCTTCCCAACACCGTAACAAAGCCAATGCCGTCTTCATAGATGCAAATCTCTTCGAATGGCTGTTTTTCTCTCCATTTCATGAGTGTGCCAATTGCCATAAAAACAGCTATAATCCAAAAGCCATTAAGCAAGAAATGAACAGACGTTACGACCCATTCTACACTCTTTACCGAGTCAGCAAAACCAAGCAGCGCCTGCCGAACAGCAGGAATAAGCGTGGCTATGAATATAACCAGAAATACAATCCAACCTTGTATTACACCTTTCCACTTTCCCTTTCCCTCATAATGACTTGCGTCTAACACATGTCTTGAAACAAGATTTTCTTCCATTTCAATGTATTATTTTTAAGAATATAGGCTACAAAAATAATTAATTTTCTCTATATGAACAACATATATACTTTTAATTTTATGATTATTTCTATGCTGCTCGGTAAGTTTATCAGACTTATGACCGTGCACTCTGTAATTTTTGATGTGCATTCTTACATTCAACATTCTTTCTAAAAGAAAAGAAAGATTATCTTAGTTTGATTGTTGCGGGTTTCTAAAATTTTATGTAAGTTTGCAACAAAGCAAATGAATATGAACGATAAAAAATTGATTTACAGAAATCCTATTTACCTCATTGGAACCCGATTTCTAAAGTTATATATCATCATTGGACTCATCCTGCGTATCATTCTTATGCACGCTACTCCCGGAGATGCGTCTTTCTCCTTGGGAGAGATAGTCAGATTATTAAGCATCGGTATTGTTTCCGACTTCTGCATGGCTATCTTACTCGCTCTGCCATTACTGATTATCTATCTTGGACTGAACGAACGAAAGTATCATCGCATCATAGGATGGATGATAGAGATCCTACTGATTGCATCATTCGCCTACGTGCTGTTCTTCCACACTATCTTTCATGAGTATGGAGGTGGTGCACCAACAATTGCCCGGATTTTCTTGGGTTGGAAGCTGTTCAGCTTCTCCATGCGCTTCTTCTTTCCGAAGATAAGGGAGACCTGGCGAAGAGTTTCACTCTATCTTACCTGGGCAGTCTATGTCTTTCTGTTTCTATGTGTCACTGCGGGAGAATACATTTTCTGGGGTGAGTTTGGAGTGAGATACAACTTCATTGCGGTAGATTATTTGGTCTATACCCACGAAGTAATAGGAAACATCATGGAGTCGTATGCCATTATCCCCATGATTGGCATGACACTACTCCTCACCGTTGGCCTCATCTTCCTGCAGTCGCGCCATTACAGATTTAATATCACAAAGCTTTATGGTGTAAAGATGCTCATCATACACCTTTTCTTATACGCTGTTCTTGCAACAAGTGCATACTTCATCTTATGGGAGACACACTCCCTCAAGAGCGATAATCAATACGTTACGCAATTAGAACAGAACGGAGCATGCGATTTCGTCATCGCTTTCCAAAGCAATAAGCTGGCATATGATCAGTTCTATGCCATGCTGCCAAAGCAGGAATGTATAAGTATGTACCGGCAACTGAGCGGACTGAACAAGGATGGCAAGAAGAACATAGGCGACAGTCTTGCAGAAAATCGGCCAAACATTGTTCTCATCACAGTAGAAAGTCTCAGCGCAGATTTCCTCACACGGTATGGAAACAAGCAGAACCTTACACCACGACTTGACAGACTCATGCAGGAGAGTCTTGTCTTCGACAGCCTCTTTGCTGCAGGTAACAGGACGGTCAGAGGGTTGGAAGCCCTGTCTCTTTGTCTGCCACCGAGTGCCGGAGAGAGTATTATTAAGCGAAAGGCCAACAGAATGGGCAACCTGTCTGTTGGGAGTGTATTATCGCGTTTAGGCTACAAATCGCAGTTCATCTATGGTGGAGACAGCTATTTTGACAATATGGGCGACTTCTTCAGTCATAACGGTTATGAGGTAATTGATAGGAAAAATATCCCTGACAACCAAGTGACTTTCGCAAATATATGGGGTGTCTGTGATGAAGATATATTCAGGAAAAGCCTGCAGGTGTTCGATACAAATAACAAGTCGGGACATCCTTTCTTTGCACAGATTATGACTACCAGCAACCATCGCCCCTACACCTACCCCGCTGGGAAAATAACAGTGAATGGTGATCCTAACACGCGGGAAGCCGCTGTTAAATATACGGATTATGCGATTGGTAAGTTCATTGATGATGCAAAAAAGAAAGTATGGTTTAAGAACACTGTCTTCATTGTCATTGCTGACCACTGCGCCTCCAGTGCAGGAAAAACCTCATTGCCTATAGACCGCTATCACATCCCGTGCCTTGTCTATGCACCGGAAATCATACAACAAGGGAAGATTGAGAAAATCTGTTCTCAAATTGACTTGATGCCTACTGTTCTCTCACTGCTCAACCTACGCAGCAGCGTAAGTTTCACAGGACAGGATATTCTTGCTCCGACCTATCATCCTCGGGCATTCATGGCAACCTACCAAGACTTAGGCTATATGGAAGGCAATCGACTGACAGTGCTCTCACCCGTCCGCAACGTTCAGCAATATACCTTGCAACCATTACAAGACGGCACTTATGACGAGCAACCCGCCAGAAAGACAGATGAAAAGCTCGTTCGCAAAGCACAAGCCTATTACCAATATACCAATTTGTATGTAAAAGCAAAATAGGCAAGCCGTAGCGTTATGCTATAAAGAATGGAGAATGTGGGGGCAGTATAGGGGATTACTGGCCCACTCTTTCATGAAATTGAAGATAGCATTTGAAGAAACAACTACAGCATCAAATACAAACCTTCCATAGTGTTCGCACAGGAAAGAAAAAGCCAATGGCTGTTGCAATGCTTGCTTTGCCAATCAACAGCTACATGGAGAACTTCCCCCAAGCGGATTGCTTTAAGAAATATCATAAAACAAAAGAGCTGAACATCTGTTTTACCAGACATCCAGCTCTATCATATTTCTCTCTCTTAAATGCGATTTACTTATTGAGTCCACGATTGTTCATTGTGGTGTTGAGCAACAGAAGATACTTGCTGTACTGGCTGTTGTTCAGAATATAGTGCATATACTTGAGGTTCTTTTCAATAGCCTTGTCAACCATGTTCTTACGCTCATCCTTAGGAGCATTAGCTGCATTCATCATTTCAATGCAGAATGTCTTATGAACATCTTCTACGCTCTCAAGCTGATCCATTGACAGACCAAGTGCCTCTGCAAGCTTGCTGTAATTGACTGTCATATTGTAAGCTGCAACTGTATTTGTTGCCACTGTATTCTCACCTTCAGCAAAAGCCATTGTCATACTCATAACTGCAACGAGTGTCAAAAACATCTTTTTCATAATCTTTTTACCTTTCATCTTTTGTGAACCCCTATTTCATTTCTGGGTTCTGTTATACCTAATTTATATTATCCTAATATCTTATTCTTTCTTTAAGACATTGCAAAGATACGCTGAAAAGATTGAAGCAACAAGAATTTATAACTTTGTTTGCGCAAACAACTGTTTTTATTGACATATATCAACGAAACAAGTTATAGATTAAAAGCAAACGAGAGAAATAATGGATAAAAACACTTTCCACAGCTCTTTGAAGTGAAAAGAAAGAAGATGGCTTACCACAACAAGTTCCACCTTACTATAAGAGAAGTAGTCTGAAAGTGCAGATAGCTTCACAAATAAAGGACCAATGCATAAAGATTGAATACCCCAATCTACATGAAGGCCTACATTCAAACCATTAAAAAGCCAATCCTATTGCAGCCTCAAAGTATTGGCGCGTACCGTGAATGGTAGGTTGTGCCTTGAGTGCATAGGACAGCTGATAGGCCATGGAAAGCGTCAAACAATAGTGGGAAAAGCGTTTCACGGCACCAATATCAATGCGAGTGCAAGCCGTTGATGTGGCATAGAAACGTTGCAAGGGACGTGCCAGCTGGGTTGAAAACACATTTTCCTGTGTTGAAGGATAGTTCAACGAAGCCGAAGGTAAGGTGAAAGCCTGACTTGCACCATAGAAAAAGGCGAAAGCACGAGGCAAAGGACGCTGTGAACGATAGGCTGCAACCATATGAAAAGCATCTCGAAGAAAAACATGCTGCGTAGCACCGTCTTGTCGTTTTTCATGCTCTGCACCGAAATTTAAACTATAAAGATCGAGTCGTTCTGAGGAAAAGCGATGATAGAGCAATGCATTCATCCCGATGTTGCGATGAGAATAAACATAATTTTTCTGCCCACCAAGAATATTATCCAACCTATCCCAGCCTTTAGTAAAGTCAGCATAAGCTGTAGCCTGCAGGTGAAGAACACGTGAGAAAGGATGAGTTATGCCCAAGAGAACATTCGTTTGACGGAGATTATAGGTGGAAAGAAGATTAGCCGACACGTTAGTAACTCTGCTTCGGCGTATGCTGTCGCGTTGTGACAGATATGTTGCGCGTACCCAGAGCATAGTACTGTCTACATGAAGATAGGCTTGCAGAGCCAGTTCATGTCCGTAAGTATTGGTTTGCATCTCACGATTTTGCAGCTTACCTGTTTTCCGATGCATGCCAAATCCCATCAGTTCATAGGCCATGAAGTCAAGACGGTCAATGCGATCATTGCTCTCATTGACGTAGATAAGGTTGTTATCGCTCGTGCCATAGACCATTCCCGCTCCCACAGCAATATGTACAGGAGCAAGATTTAGGTCGACATTAAGGTGATAACGCGAATTAAAACTTTCGGCAGAAGGGCGCGGATCGTTGCTGCGTGCCCCCTTGTGATACCTTATCTGCAAGCCAGCACCAATAGCAAACAGGCGTGAAAGCTTATAACCGGCTACTCCTTTCAGCAGATAGGTCTCATTCTGCCAATTGCCTTTACGTGGAGATGCAAAATAATAGGGCATTCCGTTACGCGGCATTTCACTAAGTAACCACCCTACACTGTCGGCAAATTGTCGGTCGTAAGCAAACTCCCCATAGAGTCGCCAACGTTCAGAAGTATACAATCCCATGGACGAAAGTCTCACGTTCGTATCTTTTTCGGGTGTCTGAATGCGCGCCAAAGCACCTTGCGCTTGCGTGAAAGCCACCGAGGTATAACCATAGTTACAAGCAGGAAGCAAGTAAACACCTAAGGGTGAAGCTATGATCCGGTGGTGCAGTTGCCATTCTTGAGAAGTCGGAACGGCAAAACGCGTGAGCGAATCTTGGGCGTGTGCAATGGAGAAAAGCCCACACAAGAGACAAGAAAAGAGTATACGTACGTGCATATTAATGGGGTTGTTCTTTATAAATCAAGACTGTTTCTGAAAATTCCTGCTACCTAAAAGCTACTAAGCAGCCTTTCAATACAATTTAGTTGATTATAAAAACTGTCTTAAACAATATTTCGCCTGCCCGCATCATAAGCGCAGGCAGGCTGAAATTCATAGCCTCAGACTTTACTTGCTCGGGGCAAAAGCCTTTGGATTAGGGATCATCTCTACAAAGTCGATTGCAGAGTTGTTGAGGTCTTGCAGTATGATGCGACCATTTTCTGTACGGCTCACCTTGCGAGAAACACAGCGGAAGCTATAATCGGGCTTAGAGAATGTGTAGCTTGCATCAAGCGATTTCGGGAAAGCCTTTGGTGAAACATAGCCATCTGCATTAGGATTAATAACCTCAACAGCATCAATAACAGAAGCTATTGGAATTTGAGTATAGACCGTTTTATCAGAATACTTCAAATCTTTATATGGATACTGATATGCCGGTAAGGTAGCTGGTGAAGGATGACGGAAGATGACATACCCCTCTTTACCATTGCGTGACATTCTCATATAGCGGTTATTTCCTTTCTGTATCAGCACCATATTGGCAGCATTCTTGTTATCCAACTGCTCGTATCCAGGGTACACCACATCAAACTCTGCCTTGCTCAAGTCGAGTGTAGAGTCGGGCCATTCGGGAGTAACTTTATCACCTTTCTGCGTTGTGAAAGTCTGCTTATAGTTCTGGGCAAAAGGAGCAATGATGAAACTTTCACCTGGTTTAACGGGATGTTCCTTACCCGAACCGGGCACCATGATGACAACATTGCCATAAACATACTTGTCATTGGCTCCTGCTGGGTCAGCCATACCTTCTGATTTGCTCCAATCGTAGGTACCTTTAGAAGTAAAATAGAACTTCGTAGGCCTTGCATACTTATGCCAAGTACCATCTGCCATATAGCCATATCGGTTCATCGTTGTGAGGGCAAAGCACAAACCATCAGCATAAAGCGTCTTTGCAGAGTTGTTATAAATCTCTACAAAGCAATCATTTTCGCCTGCAGCTTTCTTATTGTCTGACCCTGCATAGTAAATCGTTTTAATGACAAAATCATTCGTAGTAGAGGTTGTCAACTCCAAGTTTATTTCCTTTTCTTTATTTGGTTGAAGCTGTATGCCCGTTGCAGCTGCTGAGAAAAGCACATCTTCGGGAGTCTTCTCACCTGTTATTTCGGTATACTCTTTAGCAGGAATGGTATAGGTTGCCGTTATGTCATACATGTCTACAGGCAGATTAGGCAGCACCATGTCGGTATTGAGTGTGGTCTCATAGGTAGTTTCCTTACCTGTACTGGTGTTTTTCAACGTGATAACCACTTTCTTGGTCTTAGCCTTTTCGAAAGTCTTGTTAATCTTAACATTCAATTTCACCGAAGCACTTGATACTTCTGGAGTGTCATTTTCACCGCAAGCAGTGAAGAAAACGGTCATGATCAGCGCCATGAACAGGGCAATGTTGCTGCCCCAATGTTTTGTTGTTTTCATTTTATTATAGAATTGTTATTGTTTATATCGCTTACGAAGAGCGTGTAGTCATTCAGAACTTATAGCTGACATCCATGCTCACTGTCGGCGGTTGATTAAAGTATATGCGGTCACCCTGACGTTCTATCCAAGGACGATAGTTGAACACATTATTGATATAGCACGAAAGGCGCAGTTTTTTTCCAATCTCCTTAGACACCCGAAGATGACAGTTGGGAATGATGATAGGCTGCGAGATATTTACAGGTTCACTGTCTTTCAGTCGGATATAAGTCCAGCGAATGTCTTTACGCTGCTCTTCATCAAGATATACACGATGAAAATTCTGATCGATATAGCCGATAGGATAGATATCAAAGCCATGACGATTAAAGTGTCGGAACCAGAAGTTTTGCAAGCGCAGATTGAATATCAAGCCAAGAGTAGGGATCTGCTTGGTAAGACTAAGGGTTGAGATGAGTTCGTTAGAACTGTTCTTCGTTGGCTTATAGATACCGGCAACCGCCTCTTTATCAAGGTCGATGCTTGTGCCCATGCGTTCCCCTTTCTGATAGTAAAAGCTGTAATTATAAACCATAGAGAAGTTAACATCCAATCCTATAGGTTTGATATTGCGCAGACCTCCAATCCATTCCAAGCCTGCATTACGGCTGTAAAGCTGGTTGCGAGGCGTATAGTAATAGTCGATAATCAGCTCGGGAGCGCCCTTTGGTGCATAAATGGGGCACTGATTGGGCTGCTGAGATACGGTTTCATAGCGCTGAACCCACATAGTATCGAGCACAGCCTCTGAACTTATGCCTCTCTGATCAATCTTCAGATAGCCTGTCAGCGATGTATTGAAGTTGGACTTGGCGTATGTTGTACCCAATTCGAAGCTGTGAGTATAAGGAGAACGCAGGTTGGGATTGGTGGGATCAACGACCTTTGTCTTGTATAAAAACAGTCGTTCTTTGGCATTATTGCTGTAATTGCTGTACACAAGACGGTCGAAATACACGTTTTCGGGATAGAGATAAGCTGTGGCGGGTATCTTATAACTGATACCATAGGCTGCATTGAAGCTCAACCCATTGTCAAAGGCCCACATCGTATTGATGCGCGGACTGGCTGCAAAGCGTCGGTTCTGGAATTCAAGTCGCACACCTGCCGTTGTACTAAGCGTTCCATGGGCTGTAGACAACATGAATTTATCCTGCACATAGAGTCCTGATTGATTTAGTTGGATGCGGTTGCGATACTTATAAGAACGGTCACCGCGGCCACCTTGCCCACCATCATAGAACGGTGTTTCAGCATTGAAAATCTTTCCCCGACCATGATTGGACTCATGACGAGCGAAGAAACCCAGACTAAGCGTATGTGTGGATTGTCCCCATTTCAGCGTCCTACGCGCTTCGATATTACCCGAGAGCGCCAAAGGTTTGCCATCAATCTCCAAAAGCGCATTATAATAAGGTGGTGCAACATCAGTTTCGTGCAGCCCGTTAGTATAGGCATCGGTGATGAGATTAAGCCTGTTGTTAGCGATAAACTCTTCGTGCATGTCGTATTGATGCGACAGAGAGAGCGAGAAATTATAGTCTATACCATCGATGAAAGCATTTTCCTGGGGTGAAAGTGCACCGCGGAAAGCCAAGCGAAGGTTCTGCCTGTCGGTTCGTGTTCTATTGAGTGTTGCATCGGGATCACTTTTCAGTCCGTCGATATTCTTGGAGAAATCAGCAGAGATTGTGTTCTTCCAACCCAAGGCCCTACTAAGTGTATGCGTCCACGTGGCATTGAAAGCAATGTTGGCATTGGTCTTCAATCGGTCGCGTCGGTCGCGTGTACTGTGCATATAGTCTACGTTGAGATTAAGCAATCCCCAACGTTCACCGAGAGAGAAACCCTTTCCCAACGATGCATTGAAAATGTCATACTGCACCTTTACACTGCCATAGAAAGGAGTAAGTCCGGCACGACGATTGATGATGACAGCCCCACTGCTCAGGTCGCCATATTTTACCGGAGCCACACCCGATATGACTTCAACACTCTCTATAGATGATGCGGGAATTAAACGCAGGTCATTTCCACTGCCCACATTCTCATTATTATCGGTATTGAAACGGCGATTAAACATCTTCACCCCACCCCACTTACCATAACTGTCAAGCTGCATGTTGGTGTTGTTGGAGATAGGAGTGCCGTCCACCACATAGGCAATACCGAAAGCAGCATTACGCACATAGTCGTTAAGCTTGTTACGCGAATAAGCATCGAGCGGGTTCTGCAGGTCTCCCTGCAATGCCGAGCGCAGAGTCAGAAAGCTGGCATTGTGCATGTCGGTATTGAGAATAGCCTTTCCCGGAAGTGACTGAACGATGTCGGCCATGCTGTAAGCTTGGATGTTGTCAATCGTGTTTCGCTGTATCAGCATTGAAGAGTTGCTGTGTCTTGGCGTGCGCGTAGCATTCACTTGAACGCCTTTCAGATAGAGGTTGTTGTCGTCTAATGCTATGTTTATCTTCTTATTCTTCGCAACAGCCTCTTGCGTAATGGTCAAACTGCGCGTGGCTTTTCCCAAATACGACACAGTCAGTCGTGTCCCCTTGCCTGTGAAGAGGGTCGACTTGAGACGAAGTTGCCCTTGCGCATCGGCAGTATAGGTGAGACCGGCACTCTCCACGATAACTGAAGCAAAAGGCAAAGCCTGCCCTTCGCGGTCTGTAATCGTCAATGAAACGCTTTCTTCAGTGGTGCTGGCCCGCAAGAATTGAACACAAGGGCACAATACTAAGACCATAAACAAAACAAAAACACGCATCCGCCTACATAGAATTGGTGCGATAACTCTCATGATTCTAAAACCCTTTCAATGCTGCAATGTATAAAATATCAAAATATTTTTTGCAAAATTAAAAAATAACAATACTGCAAACAATACCTACAAATGAGTATTTTAAACGGTTTTCATTTGGTTCTAAGCCCTGTCTACCCCAAGCTGTCATCCTCTATAATCTGCTAATAACTGTAAAAATCATGAACAGTGACAACCATGTCGGCCCACTTGCAATATTGAATGCAGAGGCATATTGCCGGCACCGCCTTCTTATCTTTGCAAAGGTTATCGGCTTGAAACTACCAATTTAAAATACAGCCAAGCAGGAGAAGGAAAATGAGAAAAAAGGTGTTAATTCCTGATTTCAAAATACTCGGTTTCCAATTTGCGTCATTCAACGCGATAACTTGATGCAGATTACACCGCATTTTGACTCAAAACACGTGCTAACTTGATGCAGATGGCGAGGTGATTTGACGCAGATAACAACGCTTTTCTACAGCATATTGCCACACAATTCCATTCAAAACTCATAACTTCTTGATTATTAACGAATTGAATAAAGATAGAAAGCAATGTTTACATGAAATAGGGAAAACTTAGAATTTCATCCTGTGTGCAATATCTTTTCAGTCTCTTTCGGTCTTTCCTCCACAAAAAATGAGGGCAGCCAATTGACTGCCCTCAACCAACACAAAAACTAAACTAGACTTAACTAAGACGATTATCCATTCTCACGAACTTCGTAATCGCCGATACAAAAATAATACCTTTTATGCAAAAAGCAAACAATTCAAGTATAAAATAAGTAAAAAAAATTACTCTTTTTATACTTTTGTGGTCAAATTCAGAAGATAATTGTCTAATATTACCATAGCAGCCATAGCTTCAACAACAGGGACTGCTCTCGGCAATACGCAGGGATCATGACGCCCACGGACATCTATCGTTGCAGAATGACCTTGGATATCAACGGTCTGTTGTGGCATGAGAAGCGTAGCTACGGGCTTGAATGCAACGCGAAAATAAATATCCTCGCCATTGCTGATGCCTCCTTGAATTCCTCCACTGTGATTGGTTACCGTTGAAATCTGGCCATGATGTGACACAAAAGCATCGTTCATGGTGCTGCCACGCTGTCCCACTCCCGCAAAACCCATACCATATTCAAAGCCTTTCACGGCGTTGATACCGAGCATGGCGGCTCCCAACTGGGCATGAAGTTTACTGAACTCCGGTTCTCCGAGTCCTACAGGACAACCTTGAATGACGCAACTGATAACGCCACCAATGGTGTCTCCCTCTGCTTTTACCTGTGCAATGAGTGCTGCCATGCGTGCAGCCATCTCCTGATCCGGGCAGCGAACGATATTATCTTCTGTGGTGTTGAGGTCGTAATGACGGTAATCGTGGTCAAGCGCAATGTCTCCCACTTGCGAAGTATAAGCTCTGACACTGATATTCAGCTTGCGGAGCACAAGCTTGGCCAAGGCTCCTGCCACACAGCGGGCTATGGTGATGCGGGCCGAAGAACGACCACCACCACGATGATCGCGTAGCCCATATTTTGCATAATACGTGAAATCGGCATGCGAAGGGCGGAATAAATCACGCATGTTGTCATAGTCTTTCGAGTGCTGATTAGTGTTGTAGACAGCAAAACCGATTGGTGTTCCAGTGGATTTACCATCAAAGACACCACTGAAAAACTCTACCTTGTCCGGTTCAGCACGGCTTGTAGTAATTTTACTCTGGCCCGGTCGACGACGGTTCAGTTCGTTCTGGATGAACTCCATGTCGATAGCTATGCCGGCAGGCATACCATCAACAACGCCTCCCACAGCCACACCGTGACTTTCACCAAAGGTAGTGAGCGTGAATATATTGCCAAAAGTGTTTCTCATCATGCCTGTTTTTTCATCCTATTCATGGCAACCGCCACCACAGCTGCCACCGCAACAGCCTTCACCGCCGCTTTCACAACCACCTTCGCCACAGCCACCTCCGCAGCCACTGCAACCACCTTCACCGCTGAGCATATTCATAAACTTGGAGATTTCCTCATTTGTCGCCTCGCGGTTTTCAGCAATCTCACCAACGAAATTCAAGGTCTTGCCTGCCAACGGATGATTGAGATCCACCTTCACCTTATCCTCTGAAATGGCAAGTACGTGGCCGTTGAAGCGGTTTCCATCTTCGTTTTGAAGTGGAATGACAGCATCTACAACTATATGTTCATCGTCAAACTTACCATTGACACTGAAGATTGACTTGTCAAGATCAAGCACATGCTCTGGATTATGGTCTCCATAAGCCTGGTCGGGAGTGAGCGTGAAATCAAAATGTTCACCCTTGTTAAGATTAACCAAGGCCTCCTCGAATGCAGGAATAGTGATACCGAAGCCACTCAGGAAATCGAAAGGACGTTTATCAACGGTCTGTTCTATCACTTCTTTCTTGCCTTCTGTCACATCATACAGCGTGTATGAAGCAGCAATATATTTGCTGATTTTATTTTCCATTATACCTATTATTATATATGATTATTCTACAAAGTTAATGCTTTTTATTGGAACGCCACATATTGTACGCCATTATTACGGTCAAATGACACCAATAATATCCCTGACACTGGTGCAGCCATGGGAATCCAGCCAGGTATTCATTCCGTCTTTCACCTTTTTCGTAATCGCAGGATCTACAAAATTAGCTGTTCCTATCTCTATAGCTGTGGCACCACACATCAGAAATTCAATCGCATCCTCTGCACTGCTGATGCCTCCTAAGCCTACCACGGGTATCTTTACTGCATGGGCCACGTCATAAACCATACGCAAAGCTACAGGCTTCACGGCAGGACCACTCAATCCTCCCGTACGAATGCTCAACAGCGGTTGTCGCTTTTCAATATCCACAGCCATACCCATTAAGGTATTGATTAACGAGACGGCATCAGCTCCTTCTGCCTCACAAGCGCGGGCAATTGCAGCAATATCCGTCACATTCGGAGAGAGCTTCACAATCAATGTCTTGTGATATACGGCTCTGACAGCCTTGACAATGCTTGCTGCCCCCTCACAGGTCACACCGAAAGCCATGCCTCCTTCTTTCACATTCGGACAGCTGATATTCAGTTCAATGGCAGGAATACGATTGAGTTCATCTATCCGTTGAGCACATGCAGCATACGACTCAGCACTGTTTCCACTCACATTGACAATCATGTTCGTGTCAATATCCTTAATCTGTGGATAGATCTTTGAACAAAAATAATCGACACCTTTATTCTGCAATCCAACACAATTGAGCATCCCACTGGCTGTTTCGGCCATACGAGGATAATCATTCCCTTCGCGCGGAAGTAATGTCGTACCCTTTACGATGATACCTCCAAGTTCATCAAGTGGTACAAGATCTGCAAACTCAAGACCGTACCCAAAGGTCCCTGAAGCAGTCATTACAGGGTTCTTGAAATTTAAGTTATTTATTTTTACATTTAGATCTGCCATAATAACTTCTTAATATTTAACACCGGTCCCTCTTTACAGACGCATAAATTACCCTCTGTTGTCTTCTCAACACAACATAGACAAGCACCCAATCCGCACGCCATTTTATTTTCTAAAGACACCTCACATTCGATGCCTCTTGCATGTGCATAACGCGCTACACTGATCATCATTGGCTTAGGCCCACAGGTAGCTATACGCGAAAACTTTTCTTTTTTGAGAACTGAATGGTCTGTTACAAAACCTTTCTCGCCCAAACTGTCATCTTCTGTCGTCACATAGACATGCCCAAGTTGCTGAAACAGGTCAAGCTCTAACAGGTCATCTTTAGTGCGGGCACCCAACAGGAAAGAGGGTTCTCCACCTCTTTCTTTAATTTCATGTCCTAAATGAAGCAGTGGAGCTACCCCCACACCGCCACCAACCAACAGCATGTTTTCACTCGGATCCGTAGGGAGTGTGAAACCGTTTCCCAAAGGATAAAGACAATTCAGCGTATCTCCGACATGGAGTTTTCCTAACTGTCGCGTTCCATCACCAATCATGGCAATGAGAAGCCACAGTTCATTTTGCTGATAATCTACTAAGTTTATTGAAATTGGACGCCGAAGATAGGTTGACGGAGAATAATCAACTCGGACTTCGACAAATTGTCCTGGCGTTATTGTCGGTAGAGGACTATCAGACGTAAGCTTCAAAAGCACGTGCTTAGAACTAAGTGCCTCTACTGACTTAACCGTCAGATCATGAATGAATTTCTTCATCTTTGCTTTTGCATTTAGATTTATGCAAAGATAAGAAAAAAAACTAAATCGACAAACACTTAACCTTTTTGAGGAACAAAAGTCTCCCAAGTCTTATCATCATAAAAGACTCTTATTTCTACAATTTTACGCTGATGATTGTCAATTATTTTCGTAGTTATTTTCTTAGTGTTATTGAGTGTTGCTCCAACACCGTGCACAACATCTTGATCAAAAAGTGTTGGAGTGGAGGAGTTAGAAGCTCCTGGAAAATCGACCAAGCCTTCCTGAGGCACAGAAGTGTTATCAGTTGTCCCGGAATCAGATGCAGATTTATCTCCCATATACATGGATCCTGAACCAAACAAAAGCCAGTCGGTAGACAAAGATGGTATCTTCGCCTTAATAGCTTCAGCGATAGCCAAGGTCGGTTTGGTTCTCCCATTGAAGATACTGCTGAGTGAAGCAGGGGAGATTTGTATGAACTGAGCAAAGGTTTGCTGAGTCATGTGTTGACTCTCCATAATCATTTTAATTCTATCTTTCATAAGCTTATAACATGCAAAAAAGGGAACTTTACCCTAATTTTCATTGATTTTACAAAAGTAAAACAAAAAAATGAGATACGCAACAATTGTATATTAAATTTAGAATCAAAGAATTTATGTTTTAATTTGTAAAGTTTACAATTCTACATATACACATGTGACGGAACAGCTATATAAAATACAAAACTAAATTTACAAGTCAAAATACTATATAATGCTTTATATAGCAAAGTATAGTAAAGTTATTGGTTTATAGATAGATATTTATTGGTATTAAACAAGATCTATATGGATATGCAATATAGAAATAAGAATCGAGGCGTTTATATTGATATTTGATTTGAAAAAACTGTATAAATCACTGAATATCAAAGCTATTATGTTAAATTATAATATGAAACATATATATGCATATAAGAATTGATATCTAAATATATACATTTACATATTGCAACTAAAAACAAGAATATATTTATACAAACACAAATATAATATTTATATACATAAATACATGGTGCCGCCGTTGTAATTTAGTATCGTAAAGTTTATTATTATAAACGCAAATAAAAGTTAACTCTAAATTCAAGGGGGCTTAAATTGGCTAAAAACGCCATAGCTCGCGTATTCTGAACGAGGGGTTTATATTTTGAAAATACGCGAGTTTTAGAGGGGGTAAAAACAGGTTAAAATGCTTATTTATAATGATTTAAGCCTAAAAAAAGCACCCTTCAAGAGTGCTCGTTTTAGAGAAAAAAGAGGTAGAAAAAGGGTGTTTTTAGTGCAAAATGAAGAAAATCAGCTCCTTCATTAACTCTCCCGGAGGTGTATTTGGGTTATCAAGACCTTTACTTTTGGCATCTATTTCTCTTATTTTAGAAATTATCTGCATCGTTTTCATTCCCGAGTAGTTTCGCATCCCTGTAAGATAGTCTCTGGCAGCCCACCCATTTCTCAATTCCAGGAACTCCGCAACAGCATTTTCATTGTTTTTATTTGGCGAATAAAATGCTATCATCAGATTTTCGAAATAAGAAAAGAGCATTGGGAGAAATGAAAACAACGATCCTGCTTTGGGATTGTTGTCAAAATATTTTATAATTAAATTCGCCTTATAAATATCCCTCTGAACGATTGCATTTCGTAGTTCAAAAGCATTGAAATCTTTACTGACTCCTATTTCCTTTTCAACCACATCAGGGGTTACCCTCCTGTCAGATGCAGGCAAAGAAATCAAGACCTTATCAAGTTCAGAAGTCAATCTGTTCAAGTCAGCTCCCACATGATCGGCAATCATCTGGGCAGCTTTCTGTTCTACTGTGGCTTGATGCTGCCGCAAATAAGTTTCAATAAATCCAGGCAATTCGCGCTCATAAAGTTTCTTACTCTCAAAAATCACAGCGCCACCTGCCTGTGCAGCTGGAATAATCTTCTTTCTTTTATCAATACTTCCATTCTTATGACAAAAGACAAGAACCGTGGAAGGAACTGGATTTTTGAAATATTTTTCCAAAGGTTCCGTACCTTTCAAGTTCTGTGATTCTTTCACTATCACAACCCGTTTCTCGGCCATCATTGGAAAAGCCTTGGCAGAATCCACGATTTGTGAGGCCGAAACATCAGAGCCAAACACTATAGTTTGATTGAAATCACGCTCTTCCGGCTTCAGCACATTATCTGCAATATAATCTGAAATCTTATCAATGTAATAGGATTCTTCACCCATCAATATATATATAGGTGAAAAATTGCGTGCTTTCAAGTCACGCATTATCGTTTCATACGATGTTCCTGTATTTTTCTTTTCAGGCATCCCGATATTTTATTTTTATTGTTTATCTTTGCAAAAAACAGGCAATAGAGGCTTGTAATTATAAGAAAGCCCTTATCTACAGCCCGTTCTTTCTCTGCAAAAATAATAAAATGATTCCATTAAACCTACCCGATTACGAAATAAAGTTATCCGGCACTCCCACAAAGCCAACGATTTTCGATATTTTACGCCGTAAGTATGTGGCTCTCACTCCAGAAGAATGGGTGCGTCAACACTTTGTACATTTTTTGATTAATCACAAAGGTTACCCCGCAACTCTTTTGGCAAACGAGGTGAAACTTAAGATTGGCGACAAGCATCTTCGTGCAGACACCGTACTCTATTCACGTGAACTGAAACCGCGTATCATCATTGAATACAAGGCACCCCATATTGCCATTACACAGAAAGTGTTTGACCAAATCACGGTCTACAATATGCTACTCCACGTAGACTATCTCATTGTGTCTAACGGTCTCCAACACTATTGCTGCAAAATGGATTATAACTATCAAAAATATTTATATTTAGAGGACATCCCAAACTATCAAGAAATTCAACAAATTTGATTGGAAATCAACCTCTAAACAGGTAATTTTTCAAGACAATCTGCTTCTACCGAAAACGAAATTCAGACACAATGATACCACAAAAAGAAAACTTTCTTTCAATCACAACCTTTAGGTAAACCGTCATCCTCCTACAAACGCAGCAACAAGGCGTATCTATTTTCGACAACTCCTATAAGGAAACGAATTATATGTTAATTTTCTTCAACTAATTTTACAATAGCTCTCATCAGATTTGCGTATTTGAAACAAAACTCTTCCTCACTCCAAATTCGCTCAAATTTCAGGCATTTAGCAAACTATTGAAAATCAGTACGTTATGAATTTCAAGCTGATATTCGCAGTAAAATCACGACAAAAAGTATTGCAATCTGTATGGAGTTACAGCGTAATCTGCATCATTTCATCGCGTATTCTGACGCAAAAAAGCGTGTAATTTGCATCAAATTACAATGCATTACACGCCATATTGTATGCTAAAATCAATTCAATCATGAGGTAACTCCCCTATTTCTGCTTCTTTATTTCTACAGAAGGAGATACTTAGAAGTGTTAAAAACAGGCTATAATATTTACAAAAAGCAGAGTTACTTGGCCGTTATTCTCCTGCTTTTCACATGCCGAGTTCCAACGGGCGATAATCCAACAGCACGGTCATGCCCTCTTCCAACGAGCGCTTTACATCAATCAGACGCTGATTGCTGCTGCCTCTGAAAATCAAATCAGTATCTTTCTGTGCCTCTATAAAAGGACCATCAACCAACACATCAACGTATTGAAGCAATTCACGCTGTGCCGGGCTCTTCAACAATGTTTCGAAAACAAAGCCACTATAACACCATATCGTTTTCTTCGTCTGATACTTGATAGCCTTTGCCAAGGCCAGGAAACCTTCAGGTTGGAACATTGGATCCCCCCCCGTGAAAGTCACATTGGCAAAAGGATCCTTAGTGATTTCCTGCATAATTTCGGCAGTTTCCATCATCGTTCCATTCTTAATATCCCACGACTGCGGGTTATGACAACCTGGGCAGCCATTCGGACAGCCTGCACAATAAATGGATGTGCGAAATCCCGGGCCGTCAACCATCGTGTCGTGCACTATTTTCAAAACACTTATCATAGCCATTTTCCAAACAAAAATACAGCAAAATCCCCTCCCTTCAGACAAGGGAGGGGATATCATTCTTACTTACAAGCACCATCAACATGCGTCACGCGATCGTTCAATTCGGCTAATTTTCCTTGGTTCCAACGGTCTGTTGTCCCCACTAAATAGCCTGTGATGCGCTGCAACCTATCTATATGTTGGCTGCCACACTTAGGGCAGACATCGAGCTTGGCATCCGAATTTTCATAGCCACAATCCATACAACGGTTGCGATTATGGTTCACACTGCCATATCCAATGTTGTATTTATCCATCATATCTACTACGTTAGCAATGACCTCCGGATTATGCGTTGCATCGCCATCAATCTCTACATAGAAGATATGTCCGCCACGTGTAAGGTCATGATAAGGTGCTTCCACCTGTGCCTTATGCAGTGCCGAGCACTTATAATATACCGGAACGTGGTTTGAATTAGTATAATATTCGCGGTCGGTCACACCTTCTATCTCACCGAAACGCTTGCGGTCGAACTTTGTGAAACGTCCCGACAGTCCTTCAGCCGGCGTTGCCAACACACTGTAATTATGCTGATAACGCTCCGAGAAATCGTTAACACGGTCACGCATATACGTTACAATCCTCAAACCTAAAGCCTGCGCTTCTTCGCTTTCACCATGATGCTTGCCTATCAAAGCCTTCAAACATTCGGCCAGACCAATGAAACCGATACCGAGAGTGCCTTGATTAAGCACACTTTCAATCGTATCTGAAGGCTGAAGCTTATCGCAATCAATCCACAACTTCGTCATCAACAGCGGGAATTGCTTGGCAAAAGCAGTCTTCTGGAACTGGAAACGGTCGTCCAACTGCTTAGCTGTTATCTCCAATATATTGTCGAGTTTGGCGAAGAAAGCATTGATACGCTCTTCCTTATCAGCGATTTGCATGCACTCAATAGCTAACTTAACGATGTTGATTGTCGTAAAACTAAGGTTACCACGAGCCACACTTGTCTTTGGACCGAAACGGTTTTCAAAAACGCGAGTGCGGCATCCCATTGTCGCAACTTCCCACAGATAGCGCTTCGGATCGTCAGCTTTCCAATTGCTGTTCCAGTTGAACGTGGCATCAAGATTTAAGAAATTCGGGAAGAAACGGCGTGCAGTTACCTTGCAGGCCAACTGATAAAGATCATAGTTCCGGTCTTCAGGAAGATAGCTTACACCACGTTTTTTCTTCCATATCTGTATCGGGAAAATAGCCGTTTCACCATTACCGACACCCTCATACGTTGATTTCAGCAGTTCACGCATGATGCAACGCCCCTCTGCCGAGGTATCCGTTCCATAGTTGATTGACGAGAAAACCACTTGATTTCCACCCCTACTGTGAATGGTATTCATGTTGTGAATGAAGGCTTCCATAGCTTGATGCACGCGGTTCACGGTCTTGTTCATAGCGTGCTGACAAAGTCTTTCGTCGCCTTCAAGCCCATCAAGGTCTTTCAGAATAAAGTCATCAAACTCCTTATGATACAGTGAAGCAAGATCACGTCCCGTCAGTTTCTCCAAGTTTTTCACCTCTTCTATATATGAACTGCGCACATAGGGAGCCAAATAGAAGTCAAACGCAGGGATAGCCTGACCGCCGTGCATTTCATTCTGGCAAGTTTCTAAAGAGATACAAGCCAATACTGCCGCCGTTTCTATACGCTTGGCAGGTCGCGAAGAGCCGTGTCCGGCCACGAAACCATGCTCCAGAATATGATCCAACGGATGCTGAACGCAAGTCAGACTCTTTGTCGGATAATAGTCTTTGTCGTGAATATGAATGTAATTATGTGCCACAGCATCACGCACATCTTCAGACAACAGATAATCATCCACAAAGGGTTTCGTTGTTTCCGAAGCAAACTTCATCATCATTCCGGCCGGAGTGTCTGCATTCATATTGGCATTTTCGCGTGTCACATCATTATTCTTGATGTTCACAATCTCCATAAACACGTCACGGGTCTTGGCTTTTCGTGCGATGCTTCGCTGATTGCGATAGGCAATATACTTCTGTGCTACATCCTTTCGAGCACTCTTCATGAGCTCCATTTCAACGGAATCCTGAATTTTCTCCACGGTCATCTGACTCTTGCCATGAATGCAAATGTGGTCTGTAATCTTCTGTACGAGTGCGTCATCCTCACCCTTTTCGGTGTGCATCATGGCCTTTCGGATGGCTGCCATGATTTTCTGTTCGTTGAAACCGACTATTCGTCCGTCTCTTTTTACTACGGTCTGTATCATTATTTTATAGGTGAATATGGTTTGAAATTCATTTGCAAAGATAGCATATAAATATATAAGTTAATCGTTTTGGACAACTTTTTGCGTGTTAATAAATGTCAAGTTGTTAGTTATCAATATATTACAAAAATTTTTGGAAAACTTTGAAAACAACATGATTTGTTTTTGTTTTCAAAACAGAAAACATTTAATCAATATGTAATACGTAAAACATTATCATTTAATTGATTTACAATCCACATACCTCATCCAACAAATCAGTCTGAAATTTGTATCAACCTGCATCTCAACACATTACGAACAGCCTTGCAATATAAGGCGAATTACATGCTGATTTGACGCAGATCAGCGTGTCATTTGATGCAAGTTAGCGTGTCATTTGACGCAAGTTAGCGTGTCACTTGACGCAGATGACGGGCTAAAATAACACAAACTACATCTTCAACACCCCTCATAGAAGTCCATTCTAACTGATAAAAACAATCCGTTTTCCATGTGCATTATGCTTATTACACATTTATTCGCCTCCAAAACTTGCGTATTCCAGAGAAAATTCCGAATATTGCATTGGAATTCATCCATAACAAAATACATTCAAACGAAGCTGAAAACATGAAATATCTATTGGTATCCGACATTCACGGTTCACTGCCGGCATTAGAGAAAATGCTTGATTTCTATCATCAACAACATTGCGACATGATGTGCATCATGGGCGACATATTGAACTATGGCCCACGAAACGGACTGCCGGAGGGCCTGAACCCCAAGGCCATTGCTGAAAAACTGAATGCCATTGCCGATGAGATTGTGGCCGTAAGAGGTAACTGTGACTCTGAAGTCGACCAGATGTTGCTCTCCTTTCCTATCCTGCAAGACTACATGCTTCTGGTAGATGAGGGTAAGAAACTATTGCTTACGCATGGTCATATATATAATAAGGTGAACCGCCCCAAAGGTAGTTTTGATGCAATCATCTATGGACACACCCATCTTTGGGAGCTTGAGAGGACAGAAAACACCGTTATTTGCAACACAGGGTCGGTCACATTTCCTAAAGGAGGCAATCCTCCGACGCTTGGAATATACGAAAATGGAACCATAAAAATATTCCATCTCAATGGCAATCTCTTGAAAGAAATCAGCCTTTAAGATGGAACATCCCTAACATTTTTACTTTGAAAGTGCTGTTCTTAGCCTTTCAAAGCAATATTGTAATTATAATATTGCTGCACACCCGTAATGTCTTTTACCACTTTAATAAAAGGAGGGAAGTTCACAGACTCCTTTTCTGCAATGCCTTTTGTTTCCAAAATCATCAGTCCGCTGACAGGCTTTTGAAAGTTATCCAATTCAAAATACTGCCCTTTCCAAATGAAACTCTTGCGCGTTTTCTGTATCTTTTGACGATAAGGATCAGCTTGCTGCAACAGCGATGTATAGAGGTTCTTGCTTATCTGACGCTCTGTTTCAAGCTGTTCTGTGTCAGAAATATTCTTTTTTGTCGTATGCACATAGACGTATTTGCCCTGCCAACCACGACGACGCAAGCGCACTTCGCACCCCGGTTCAGCCACTAAATAGGTCTGGGTGATTTCACTTTCAATACAGTTTGGTATCTCACCGGTCAGTTCTACAATGTATTTTCGCTCTTCAACGATTGGTTGTGGAATACCCAGAACATTCGAAATCTCCTTCAATACACGATGAAGCTTGTTATTAAAGTCCTCATGATTGTTGATAACTCGCAAGTGCGGATGTCCCGTCCAGGCTTCAATCACCTTCTTATCAAGCACACGGGCCAACTCCAAACCCTCTGTACGCTGTTTGTTATTGCTGGTAATATAGAACTTTTCTGCACCATCTGCAGCCGAAACCAAATGTAAGACCGCATCATAACGGTGGTCGCGAAGTTCGCTCGTACTCGTCCCCACATCTTTCGTTATAGCGTTCCACATCTCGGAACTCATATAGGCAGAGATATCCATTGCGCCACGATCACAGATGATCACAGCCGGTTCTTCACACTGTTCAGCCATTCGTTGGAACTTATCCTCAAGCGCCAACTGTACTTCCAACGTAGCCTTTTCGCCTTCATAAAAAAGTTTTTTATTCGTCGTCAGATAGTCCATACCCGACTGACTGAACATTGTCGGCACCTCTGGAATGGTAAAAACCTTATAGCCAAGGCTCGAAAAGTGTTCAATAACCTTAACCAAAGCCGTTGTTTTCCCTGCACAAGGGCCGCCCGTGAGAACTATTTTCTTAACTGTTTTCATCTGTTTCGTTGTGTACAATCAAGACACAAAGTTAAGCTAAAAATCCCACTTAAACAAATTTTCAGGCTGTTTTACGCGAACGATTGCGTGTAGTTTTCGGCTTAGCCAATTCAGGATGACTATCCATATAATTCTGACGATACTGTCTGGGAGTCATATTCTTGAAACGGAAGAAAGCACCATAGAAGCTCTGTCGATTGGAAAAGCCAACCATTTCTCCGATATCTTCAATGCGAAATTTAAGATATCGCGTATCAACAAGCATTGACATGGCTTCATTTACACGCTGTGCGTTAACCAATCCACAATAGTTTGTGTGGAAACGTTCGGCACATACAGCCGAAACATAACGCACATTAGTTCCCAAATCATCAGCTAATTGCTTTGCACTGTAGTCTTTATCCCTATACTTCTGCTCGATTATAATCTTTTGATTAATTCTCTCTTGCAGGTCATCTTTTACCTCTGAACTCATCAGAACGCGATAAACGGCCGACCGTTCACGCTTTTCTGTAATGTTATACTTAGGCATTGTTCGCTATTTTTTTATTGATTATTGTTATTCCTATATACAATCTACAGATTGTCTACCAATCACTTTCCTTTTTATGGGCTGCAAATTTAATAAGAAAAAAAGGAAAATGAGCAGACAAAATATAAAAAAAACTGAAAGATTGTCAATCTTTCAGTTTCCTGTTTCCATTACAGTTGCTGCCTCATTCTGCAGTTTCTGTCTCTTCTTTCTTCTTGCGAATTGTTCGTTTTGCACGCTTCGGCTTCTCCTCTGCAGCAGACTTTTCTGTCTTTACACCAGCCAATTCCGGGTCAATCATAATGCGACCGCAGTACTCACAAACGATGATTTTCTTATGCATCTTTATGTCTAACTGGCGCTGTGGAGGGATTTTGTTAAAGCAACCACCACAAGCATCACGCTGAACATAAACAATTCCAAGTCCATTACGGGCATTCTTGCGAATTCGTTTGAAGCTTGTCAGCAGGCGAGGCTCTATCTTTGTCTCGAGTTCCTTAGCCTTTGCTTTCAGCTTATCCTCTTCTTCGCGGGTCTCTTGCATAATCTCATCCAGTTCATCTCGCTTCTCATTGAGATCTTCTTCACGTTCACTGATACTCTGTTGTGTACTTTCAAGATCGCGTTTACACTCCTCTATCTTAATCGCTGCCTCTTTAATCTTCTTGTTACAAAGCTCTATTTCCAGCGACTGGAACTCGATTTCTTTCGTCAAAGTATCATACTCACGATTGTTCTTCACATCGTTAAGCTGGCTCTTATAGCGCTCTACACTGGCCTCAGCATCAGTAATCTCGTGCTTTTTCTGGGCAACAGCATCCTGAAACTCTGCGATTTCGTTCTGAATCTTCTCTACGCGGATGTGCAAACCTTCAAGTTCATCTTCCAAATCTTGAACCTCCAAAGGAAGTTCTCCACGCAATGCTTTCTTCTCATCAATGCTACTCAATGTTGTCTGCAGCTGATAGAGGGTCTTCAACTTCTCCTCAACTGACAAATCTGTAGGATCTTTCTTTGCCATAATTCTTATAAATAAATGATGGGATTAGTGTTCAATTCCGTGAGATAACAACTCACACCAGCACACCGTTCCTCTATGATTGATTTAAAAATTTCATTCGTAAACTGTTCACTCTGATAGTGACCAATGACTGCAATCTGTATTTCCTGGTCGTGACCAAAGTACTCATGATAGTGCATTTCGCCCGTAATAAAAGCATCTGCACCTGCAGCTATGGCATCATCAAGCAGGAACGATCCCGCCCCACCACAGACTGCAACCCTCCGAATGGGCCTACGCAGCAGCTGATTGCACTGCACACACTCCACATCGAAACATTTTTTGAGCAACAATACAAGGTCATCGGCTGCCAATTCTCCCATGAATTCGCCCACAACTCCTTCGCCTCCTTCAACCCCGTCAACGACAGTCTGCTTACCAAAGAAATGCAGATTGTGCAGTCCGAGCTTTTCAGCTATCTTGAAGTTCACGCCACCTCGTGCACTGTCTATATTCGTATGCATAGACACAATAGCGACATGTTGCTCAATAGCCTTACGCACTGTCACCTGCACTTCATTCTCATCGGCAATCCTATTCAACTTACGAAAAATGAGCGGATGGTGAGAAACGATGAGATTACAGCCTTTTGCAACCGCCTCATCAACGATTTTCGGGGTCACGTCAAGACACAATAAAGCCCCTGAGACTTCCGCTTCTGTCAATCCAATCTGTAGGCCAGCATTGTCATAGTCAGCCTGCAGAGGCAGAGGCGCGAACTGTTCAAGGGCACCAATTACTTCCTTTATCTTCATGCGATGCATAAAATGAGACTACAAAGATAGCCATTTTATTACATGATGTAAGGTCAATCGCCTATTGTTTAACGTTTTTTACCAGTCAGCAAGGTTTGCTTCAGCCTCCACTTTCGCTTCAAGTGCATCTTCAAGTGCAGGAAAGAAGTCGAAACCTGTAATGCGTTCTATCGCATCAATGCTATTCACATAGTCGCCTTTCGGTCGGTTTCCTGCCTCATTTTTATAGATGAAGCCTATCGCCTTGGGTGTTCCTTCCATGCAAAGCACCACTTTAAAGAATGCTTCCGGCACCACAACCTTAGCCTTACCGATAGTTTTGTGCTTCTGATTGTAAAGAATTGGGCCTGCCACGATATAGATACGGCCATACTGTTTAGCCCACTTGCGACACTGATTTTCCATTTCATTCCAGTCACCTGCATTCAGATTGCGGTTCTGCGGACATATATTCGTCATGAGAAATGACTGTTGTTGCGCCGTCTTATCCCACTTATTGTCGCCCGAAGGACACATATGACCACGATCATAGCCACTCCTACTGTAGTCAAACGTGTTTACTTTCACGCCTTCTGCCTCGTTGTCTTCCTGAAATTCAATGCCTTTGCGCTTGTAAGGGCCGGTAGTATGCGACTCCGTCAGCTGCCAGGCAACCCAATTTGGAATATGCGTTTCGGGATTATACGACACCACATAGCCCACTCTCCGCAACAACTGTTGTGGAATATCCTTAGGAACCAGCTGTGTCAGCAACCGATCATCGCCTGCAGGGGCCTTGTACTTGATGTTCTTTCTGACAGTGGTTTCAGTGTCGTTCACTGCGCATGCTTCGACCGTCTGCCGTATACTGCCGATCAAAGGCTTGTGCCCTCCCTTGGCAAAGTCACATCCTAACGCCCCAAAGAGCAACGTCAGAAAAGCTAAATCAAGCAGAAAAGTCTTCTTCATGCTTCTGCCTTGTTTACCATTTCCTGTGATTTCAGCTTGCCATATTCATCGAATGCGTAGCGTTTGGCAAGCATCAGAGTCAGCAACAAGGCTAAAGGCGAGGCTGCCAACACCATTGCAAACGTCAGCAACTGCATCAGAACAGCCGAATAGACATCGCTTCCTGCCAGCAACATTGCCCACATCACCATTGGTGTTACACCTATTATTATATAAGCCATGCGCCCCAATGACGGTATCATGCTACGTTCCAAAGCCCGTTTCACGAAATATCTTACAGCCTGATTATGGCTTGCCCCATTGCCCAGAAGATAGTAGAAAAGAGCGTTATGATTTCTCAAACCCGCATAATAGGTTTCAAGTGCCTTGCAATTGCTCTCCATAATGCCACCAAGAATGAAGCCCGTCACGGGAATAAGATAGCGTGCATCAAAGGGATTTTCGGTCGAAAAAGCAGCCAGAACCACAAGAACACCGATGCCGAATGTCACGACAAGCGTAGAAATGAAAGCCGGAATGAAATAGCTTTTCATGGTCAAGCGTGCCCTGTTCACCGTCACCACCGAAGTCAGCAAGGCCAACAACACCACCCAAAGGATATTGAGTGCGATGTTGTTCATGCGGAAAACAAACTCCAACATGATGCCAGTCAAAGCCAAATAACCCACGACTTTAGCCAAAGCCAAGGCAAACTTGCGCTGCAGATTGAGCTTATAGAAATAAATCAGATATACCGGGACACACAGCAGTATCACGAGGATACAGATACCCATAAAACCAATATTCATTGCTTGTTCTATTTAATCATTGCGGTTCGAGCAGCGACTTGTCGCACTGCCCCTTTACTTCTTCATCGTCAGTAGCTATCACAATCAGTCCGCCAGAAGCCGTGTACTGCCGTAGATAGCCCATCATTTCAGGCGTCATAGCCCCGGGAAGCAGGTCGATAATCATGTGATTACACCCTCTCATCACGGCTACAACCATCATCATTTGCTGCAAAATATCCTGCCCTACGTGCTCAACAAGCGCATTCCACAGGCCATCCGCTATGCCCACCTTGCGCCATTCGCTTTCAATAGTGCCTTTTGTCAAGTCTTTATCGACCGTCATCATTGCCTGCATAGTCTCGCTAACCGTTTTGAAAGGCAACCGTAAATCGCGCGGCACGAAGGCTGTATGACTTCGATAATAAGCTGCCGAACGCTCGTCGATTACATCACCATCAACCGACATAAAGCCCGACTTGAGAGGTTGTAACCCTAAAAGAGTATGGACAATCGCCTGCCGTTTGTCGCTGCGCCAAGCATAGATACAGAGCATTTCGCCCGCATCAACCACTAAGTTAATGTCGGCAGCCGTCGCGGGATGCTCCACTCCGTTTAGGGTTCCGTTCTTGATTTCCAGCATTTCCGTTGCTTTTTATAAGGCAAAGTTACGGTTTTTTATCCTAAATGCAATATCAATCAATATAATTTTAGCAAGGAGTGACCGTAAACAACGCCATAAGTATTATGCTTTCTTGATGGATATTCGGACATCGAAAAATAAATAAAAATAATCAAAAAACATGACAACAAGAGTTATTCTGCATGGTTCTGTTTTTCTATTAACTGCAAATTATCTTCCCAAATGAATGCTTTTGTCCTGTCATTCGTATCATTTCGCCCTTCAATCTAAGGCATATTGCTGTGCATTTTGCGTCACTTCAGCATATAACTTGACGCATATGACACGCTGATTTGACGCATATTGCAAACCATTCTGCAAGGCATAACAAAAAAGGGAAAACCACATTGCGGTCTTCCCCTACGGCAAAGGTAATCAATTTTCTAAGCAAATGCAAATCAACTGTCATTTAAGTTTACAATCAAAGCGTTCATTCCGGCTTTCCAAAGCTATGAAAACCGCATTCGAAACGCCCTGAAAAGCTTCACGATGCACCCTGAATGAAGCGTGCGCTACTCTCATTTCTCACAAAAATATTCACCTTTCTATTCTTCAAACTCACAACAATTGGAAAAAAACAACTAATTTTGTAACCAGCAAACGATTATATATTGAACTATCACTCCTACGATATGGCAAACAAAGACTTTGTACTTCCGGCTGAATGGGCACCGCAACGAGGCATTCAACTCACGTGGCCCCATGCTCAAACCGACTGGCTTCCCTATCTCGAAGACATTACAAAGACATTCATTGAAATGGCGAAAGTCATCACAACGGATGAGCAACTTCTCATCGTTACGCCTGAACCCGACAAGGTGAAAGCCCTGCTTGAGCAGCAACTTTCAAGCAGTCAACATGCCAATATCCGCTATTTCGCGATAGATACCAACGACACTTGGGCACGCGACCACGGCGCTGTCACGCTTTCGAACGGTTCTGAATTACGCATGCTTGACTTCAAATTCAATGGCTGGGGAGAGAAATTCAACTGGCAGAAAGACAATGCCATCACACGCAACATGGCTCAAATGGGAGCCTTTGACGGCACCATAGAAGACCACACCGACTTCGTTTTAGAGGGTGGAAGCATTGAAAGTGACGGTAAAGGCACCATTTTCACCACCACATGCTGCCTTTTGGCACCTCACAGAAACCAACCCATGACGCGTGAAGACATTGAGAGAAAGCTGCTCGAAACACTGCATGCAGAGCGCATTGTATGGCTTGAACACGGTCAACTCCTTGGCGATGACACCGACGGACATATTGACACGACCGTGAGATTGGCGCCCAATGACACCTTATTATATATATACAGCGACGAAGAAGATGTGCATTTCGCTGACTTCCAAGCTTTGGAAGACCAGCTGAAAACACTGCGCACGCTTGAGGGGAAGCCCTATCATCTGCTGCGATTGCCTTTTCCTGAGCCGATATACGACAATAAAGAGCGGCTTCCTGCAACCTATGCCAACTTCGTTATCCTCAATCATCACGTGCTCTGTCCTACGTATGCACAACCCGAAAGAGACCGTTTAGCTATGCAACAACTGCAGAAAGCCTTCCCCGACCGCAAGGTTATAGGCATTGATGCACGCACGGTTATCCGTCAGCACGGCTCACTTCATTGTCTCACTATGCAATATCCAAAGTTATGAAAGAAATAAAAATAGGTTTTCTCCAGCAACATAATGTTGCTGATCCTGCTGTGAACATTCAACGCTTGGCAAAGGGAATAGCCGACTTAGCTGCCCGTGGAGCACAGCTCATTGTGTTGCAGGAACTTCACAATTCGCTTTACTTCTGCCAGGTGGAAGACGTCAACAACTTCGATTTTGCAGAGCCGATACCAGGGCCTTCAACGGGTTTCTATGGTGAATTGGCCAAGCAATACGGAGTGGTTATCGTCACTTCGCTGTTTGAAAAGCGTGCCCCGGGACTCTATCACAATACGGCTGTAGTGATAGAAAAAGACGGAACGATAGCCGGGAAGTATCGGAAAATGCACATTCCTGATGACCCTGCATACTACGAAAAGTTTTATTTCACGCCCGGAGATCTTGGTTTTCATCCCATCGACACAAGCATAGGGCGACTCGGAGTGTTGGTATGTTGGGACCAATGGTATCCCGAAGCAGCCCGCTTAATGGCGCTGCAAGGGGCCGAAATCCTTATCTATCCCACGGCCATTGGCTATGAAAGCAGCGATACGCCCGATGAACAGGAGCGACAACGTGAGGCATGGACGACCGTAATGCGTGGACATGCAGTGGCCAACGGACTACCTGTCATTGCCGTTAATCGCGTTGGTCATGAGCCTGATCCAAGCGGACAAACGCGAGGAATTGAGTTCTGGGGCAGCAGCTTTGCTGTCGGACCGCAGGGCGAAATCCATTACAGAGCCAGCAATAATGAAGAAGAAAGCATCGTGATAGAAGTTGACATGCACCACAGTGAGCAAGTACGCAGGTGGTGGCCATTCCTCCGTGACCGCCGCATTGACAGCTATCAGGACATCACTAAGCGCTATATCGACGAGTAAAATAGCTGTAAAGTTATGTACAAACCATTGAAACATCATCGCATTCTCGGTGAACATCGCCCACAAAAATCGTCAATCGTCGGTGCCTGGATAGTCGCTTTACTCTTCATTTTCCTTGGTCTCATGACCTTTTATACCATGATGACGTTTGACGATTATGACTTATCAGCACGCATTTACTTGGGGTTGCTGGCCTTAGCCTTTATTATTGGCAGTATGGGTTATGTGATAAACCAAGTAGTTTCGAAGCTGTTCATCACACCAGAAGCCGTGATTCGTGTTAGCATTTTCGGCAAAACAATCCTTCCAATGGCTGAGATTGACTGCTATGAAGATGAGAAAAACCGAATCACTCTGCATGCAACGAGGTTGTCAAAGTTTATTATTATATCCAATGATTACGATGGTTTTGCGAGCATAGAAGCATGGGCTCATTCGCAATTTCAAAACAAAGATATCATTGATGAAAAGCAAGAGACGGAAGAAATGCTATCAGATTTGCACTATGGAGCAAGTGAAGAAGATATCAGAAATAAGGCAAACAAGCTCAAGAAAATAATCTATCCACTCAATTGCCGCACTTTTGCCCCTCGTTGCAATCATTGTCTACAACAAAAGCCATGGATTGGCGAAATTTTATGTCAGTAAAACAGACCCTCATCCATCGCTATTGTCGATAGGAAGTGTTTGTTCTTTAGGCCTGTTATATAGTGCTTGGCGAGAGAATCTCCTTCATATTCCTTCTCAATTCTGGTTGATTGTCATCGTGGTTACACTCGTCCTGACTTATCTTTGCACACGAAATGAGCACATAACGCCAACGTATGGGCAGCGCGATTTGCTTCTTTTCATTGGAGTAATACTAATCGGTTGCTTTGTTTATAGCTATAGTACGCTCATATTTTGCAATATAACTTTCGACCCATCTAAGCCAAAGTATTTTGATTCGAGCATTAAAGATAAGTCGAGTACAACAGGAAAAGGGCATCGATATTACTTAAAACTCGCTCCATGGAATGACTTAAAAGAAGATGAAAGGGTATATATCTCCCACAAACTTTACAATAAATTACAAATCGGGGCGCCTGTAAAGATTGAGCAATATGAGGGGTGTCTCGGCGTCAACTATTATTATCCAATACTTGATTAAAGCCCAACGACATGAACAAATACTTGTTGTTACTCTATTCCTTGCTTTGTCTTGCTTTTCAAGGACAATGTGCAAATGTCGGAAAGACTGGTTTTCGAGAAGAGATACCACGCTGGGACGTTTGGCAAAGACTGACATTGAAAGGTCAGTTATATGGCAAAAAGACTTATCAAATAAGGTATGTCAGAGATACGAATGATGAGTTTCGACGCGGATATATCCATTTCTCAAGTGGTAAGACAAGGTTTGCAACTATCAAATTACCGCTTGCCGACTTTGAATGTAAGAACTTCTGTGTAGACAGTCTCATGCAAACCAAGCGTGGTTTCATGTTGCTTATCAGTTGGGGAGGAGGCAAATATTTCTACAATATGAAATATATCTTTCGCTATCGGCAAGGTTCTTTCTTCCTCGATAAAATCATCACACGACTTTTTCAGCCAGAAGAAGATGAGGAAAAGACCACATATAAGCGCATGAAAAAGCCTTTTAAAATGCAAGGAATGATAGCTCTGCCCGAACTTCTGAAATGAAAACATCTAATATAAAAGGCCTGCAGACATCACCGTTTGCAAGCCTTTTCCTTGTTTTATAATTCTTCTTCTACTTCTTTCTTACCGAAGTTCGGGTCGATTTTCAGGAAGGAGGCAACGGCGAACGGCAGCAAACAGCTGATCATCACAATGATAAAGAACATCCGATAGCCTACCGCCTGGGCCAAAGCACCGGCAAACAAGCCCGGCAACATCATCGAAAGGGCCATGAACCCCGTGCAAAGTGCATAATGAGATGTCTTGTGCTGACCTTGAGAAAAGTATATCATGAAGAGCATATATGCACTGAAACCAAAGCCATAACCAAAGTTCTCAAGACATACGCACACGTTGATTGCAATCAAGCTTTCAGGCATTGCATAAGCTAAATACACGTAAGCAACATTGGGAATTGTTATTGCACAGGTCATAGGCCATAGCCACTTCTTCAGTCCATCACGGCTCGCCAGCATCCCACCGATAACACCTCCTACCAACAAACCTATCACTCCGACAGTTCCATTGACCAATCCGAACTCCTGAGGTGACAGCCCTAATCCGCCTTTACTTGGCAAGGCTTGCAGGAAAAGCTGTGAAACGGGAGTCAACAATGCCTCTGGAAGTCGGAAAAGAAGCAAGAAAGGAATAGCCACAAGCACTTGTTTCTTGGAGAAGAATGTAACGAAAGTCATCACAAACTCCATCAGAATATCCTCTGCACCCCGCTTCTTTACATGGTCAGCATCCTCTTTCGGGTGTGGAAGAACATAGTTATGATAGAGATAGAAAGCGATGAAAAGCCCTGTCAGTCCATAGAAAATAAGACTCCATGAGAATTTAATCTGATAACGGAACACCACTTGAAGCACACCGGCAAGCATGATAAGAACTCCTTTCCCGACTATCATTGAAAGGCGATAGAACGTACTTCGAATGCCCACAAAGAACGCTTGGTCGTGTTGGTCAAGTCCCATCATGTAGAAACCATCAGCAGCTACGTCGTGAGTTGCACTTGAAAAGGCCATCATCCAAAAGAAACAAATTGTTCCTTGCAGCCACCATGAAGCCTGAATGGTAAAGGCAACGCCCGCAAAAGCAGCGCCAAGAAGCAGTTGCATGGCTGTAATCCACCAGCGTTTTGTCTTATACAACTCGAGAAAAGGACTCCAGAAAGGCTTTATCACCCATGGTAAATAGAGCCAAGAGGTATAGAATGTCACTTCTGCATCACTCAACCCAAGCTGCATATAGATTTCGATGGCCAGCACTGTCACGGCAATATAAGGCAGCCCTTCAGCGAAATAAAGTGAAGGAACCCATGTCCAAGGTCTTGAATTCTTCATGTCTAATGATAGATTTGTTCGATAGTTGCACCTTTATAATAATGCAACAGGATTTCATTATAATTGTAACCACGCTCTCCCATGACGGCTGCGCCAATCTGACAAAGCCCTACACCATGCCCCCAACCGGCTCCAATGAGGACAAACCGCTGCGGAATTCCCTGCTCATTGCGGTCAAGTGCATCGACCACAAAAGCCGAACTGTAGAGATGAGTCTTGCTCAAAGCACGGCGAATCTCCAGTTCCTTGCCAATGACAAGCGTCTTTCTGTCACCTATTATCTTAAGCTTTGAAAGTCTTCCACTCGTTCCACGCTCCACAGGAATAAGGTCAATGATATGCCCAAAGTCTATTTCAAGCTTCTCGGTTATCAGCATCTGAAGCTGCTCCTGCGTGTATTCCACGCGCCAACGGTAGAAGTCTGACGTCTCCTGGTCATAGTTGTTGAGCACTTGTGAAAGCACTTTTACATCGTGTGTATTGCAGAAACTCTCCGGATTTGAGCGTATCCAACGGTCTGCATCAGCCTCAACATTCAACTGAAGTGACTCATTATGCGGCGCATCACGTAGGGCAACGAGATAAGGTTTGCGCAAGTTCTCCCAGCAATATTGGAACTCTTCAGTCTCACCTCCACAGCATTTAGAGAACCTTGCATCGCAGATTTCACCGTCATACAGCAGCACCTGCCCCTTGGTTTGCCTGATAGCCTCTGCCACCTGTGGGCTTGTTTCTTTCGTTATTCCTTGATAACGCTGGCAATGATCATCGGCACAGACATCGAAAAGCGTATGATCTTCGCGGTCATACCAGCGGATAAGTTCTCCTTCAGTAGGCATTTCAGACGACATGGACTTGCTTTTTCCATGATTATCCTTGCGGTTTTGCATCTGCACCAACAGCCAACTACGCGATATCACAGCATGAGCCTTGAGCAGTTCGAGGCTCGAAGTAGCACTCATTTCACTTGAGATAACACTCTCCAAATAGCTTTCAACCGGCAATTCATTGACAGCACACACCTTATCTTCATTGACTATGAACTTCAATCTGCCAAGAAAAGTCTGTGTTTCCTTACGCTCCCAATGAAAGTTTACACCTATAGTGACATCGAAAAGTGAGAAAGAAGCATCGCTTTGTTGTGGTATGAAAGTCAGCTCTTGATAGCATTTTCCTTTCCAATGTATACTTTTTTCAGCAAAAGCAACCGTTTGTTCGCCCTCTGCAAGCCCCCCCTCTACAAGATAAGGCGCATCAAGACGAAACCTAATCTGACTTCCACTGACAATGCCTACCGACACATCCGGCTGTGTATCTACCTGCATATGATTATCTTTCAAGACCATTTTCAGTTGTTTTCTTTTATGCGTTCAACCACCGCCTGCATTGTCTTTTCAGTGACACCACACTCTTTCAGGATGGTTTCAGCCTGCGTTTCGGTCAGTTTATTGAAGTCTTCTTCACGCGGAACAATCAGCAATCCCGACATATCCAAGGCCCCGGGACTTACCAACAACTGTTTTTCGCCCTCGTCAAAATAGCAATCCGGGCGATGCTTTTCACGCGGAATAACCACTGAAATATACTGTCTGCCTTCACGCCAAGCCACGATATTCATCATCGGCTCGGTCTCTCCGTCACGTAACGGCAAGCACTTATACACAAGATGAAAGAGCTTTTCGTCGCTCTCGGCACTCGTACTGCGAATGACAAGCGCTGGAACCACGAAGTCACGAAGCAGACAAACATCGTTATCTTCATTCAATGTGACTATCGGCTCAAGGCTTTTTTGCATGCGTTTCCATTCACGTTGCAAGGGCACAAGCCCACTTTCACCCGCTTGCAGATGCTGATGATCGGGAGCACTCGCCCCACATTTCGGCCCATTATAGAACACCATGAGCGCTTTATACCTTGAAAGCAGCTTATGAACCTCACCATAATGCGACAGAATAGCCTGTGGCTCATGGCGCAAAGCAGGAATAGTGAAGTGGATAGGAAGGATAGGGAACGGATTAACAAGCAGACAGAAGTCATCATCAAGCCTTTCCGTCAGCTGTTCTTTCGGCCGATTTGATGCACAAAGAAAGCAAGGACGCTGTGCCAATGTGTGTGCATCAATCTTCGCTCCAGTGCTTACCATGCGTGCCGGATTATACTGCACGCGCAATATGCCTAATTGTTTTGTCTTCACATCCCGCAGGTCTTGATAGCGTTTTCGGGCATCCTCCCACTGTTTCAACTGTTGATTGAAAAAGCGTTTCAAGTCGTCATCGTCACCAAGAGAAGCCTTTTTGCTCACCAACTGACGGCGTGCCTTCAACTCTATCGTGCGCAAACGGTCCTTATAAAGATTGTTGGCATTCACCTTTTCAATGCTCAATGCAGCATCGCTGTTGCCTCCCCACCGCCTGCAAAGATAGAGTTCATCGTATATTCTGCCTATACGATAGCGGCGACTGAAAGCCAATCCCAACGCATAATCCTCGCCATAACTGGTGTTAGGGAAATGAATTTCACGCAGAAGTGGCGTAAAGAATGCGCGTGGAGCACCCAAACCATTAATGCGTAAGGCATTGTTGCAACCGTTATCTTCGGTCCATTCACGATGTTCTATCATTCCCGGAGGCAGTGTCTTGAGTTCAAAATCACACATACGATAGGCACCTATAATCATTGCTGCATGCTGTTCATGGAACGCATCAACGATTTTCTGCAGCGTATGTGGGGAAGAATAGAGATCATCGCTATCCAACTGAACGGTAAAACGGCCACACCTTGCATCGTCAACAGCTACATTCCAGCAGCCGCCAATCCCCAAATCAGTGCGTTCAGGCTCAATAACTATGAGGCGTTCGCAAGCCAACTCGCGCAGGATATCGCCTGTATGGTCACTGCTGTGATTATTGACAACAATCACATTATACTTGAAATCGGCCTCTTGTTGCAATGCACTTTTCACGGCATCGGCTATCGTTCGCTCGCGATTATACACTGGAATGACGACAGAGGCCTCGCAATTGAAAGGCTCACGGTTAAAGTTTGGCGCTTCATAATCATGCGTATCAATGCGTGCACCAACGGCTTCGAGATGCAAAGTAACAGCCTTTTCCATTTCGATCTGCACCTCGCGGTTGCGCGGATTGACGTAATCGAACTGGCGTTCACCGCTCTTTCGCGTATCAGACTCCTCTGTTGTATAGAGATATTCATTGATATGGAAGAGTTTCCCCTTGCGACTGAGGAACAGACGCAGGTCGTAAAGTCCGGCAAAAGCAAACTGATGACCGCCCTCTTTACCGCAAGTTGCAGCATATTCATGCAACAGATCGGCACGAATGAACAGCAAGGAACCGAAATCAAAATCGTCACGCAGACTCCCCATCTGATAGTCTATGACTGGATGTTGCTCGCGTTTCCCGTCAACAACCGCATGATAATCGCTATAAACCAAGGCCGCATGGGTATCTGTGGCCACACGAAGCAGGCGGTCAAGTGCATGCTGGCCTAACACAAGAGGCGTTGATTTGAGCGCAAGAAGCACATAGTCGGCCTCTGCATTTTCACTGACTTTGCGCATGGTGTCGGTCGAAAGCAAATTGTCAACAACGATAGTCGTGCAGTCATCAGCCCGCTCCGCGACCTTGAAATCCGAGTCCACGAGTAAGTTTATCTGTCGGATTGTCTTACTCTTCCGCAACATCTCGATGGTCTCTTTCAGGTCGTTGGGATTGCTGCAAGGCAGAAAACAGTCTATTTTTCCAATCATAAAAATGTGTTTAACGCGTGTTGAGGCACTGTTGCAACCGCCGGATTGCCCCTTGGCATGTCAGCAACGACACCATATTTCCTGCAAAGATAGCAAATAAAATCGAATTACATGCTGCTGAAACACGATTTTTCCACAGGCTCTTTAATGTCGCTCTAAAAGTAAAGATATTTCATTATCCATTTGCATTTGCCTCAAAAAATGATTATCTTTGCCGTAGGGAAGACCGCAATTTGGTTTTCCCTTTTTTGTTACTCCTTCCAAGAAGGCATTCAATATGCGTCAAATCAGTGTGTAATATGCGTCAAATCGCAAGATAAAATGACGCAAAACACACTGCAATATGCCTTAGATGGCAAGACGAAATGATGCAAATGACATGACTGAAGCATTCATGTGAGAAGACAATTTGCTGTTTATGGAAAAACAGAACCATGCGGAACAATTCTTATTGTCATGTTTTTTGATTATTTTTCAAAATCTTTTTTGCTGCTTTCCAATATCAAATTACAGCCCTGTGAGCCTATACCTAAGTCGCAATTTGCAAGGGCTTAAAGACTGTCTGAAAACAAACCACACTCCTTACCCCTGCATTCCACGCTCTCTCCACAAATCAAAAAAACAATACAAAGCGTGAAACATTCAACATTATTTATTATCTTTGCAGTATGATTTCTTCGAAGAAAGCACTTTTAGGCATGACCTTGAACGAGCTCAAGGAAGCCTGCAAGCAATTGGGAATGCCTGCCTTTACGGGCGGACAGATTGCAAAATGGCTATATACGCATCACGTGAAGCACATTGACGAGATGACAAATATATCCAAAACTAACCGTGCAAAATTAGAAGAAGCCTACACTATAGGTTGTGCAGAAGCTTTGGAAGCACAGCATTCCAAGGACGGAACCATCAAATATCTATTCCCCACAGCAAGCGGAAAGTTTGTAGAAACGGTGTATATCCCCGAGAATGACCGCGCCACTCTTTGCGTTTCGTGTCAGGTGGGCTGCAAAATGAACTGTCTTTTCTGTCAAACGGGAAAGCAAGGCTTTGAGGGAAGCCTGACAACTTGTGACATCTTGAACCAGATTTATTCGCTTCCCGAAGTGGATAAACTTACGAATATCGTGTTCATGGGACAGGGGGAGCCGATGGACAACCTTGACAACATTCTGCGAACAACGGAGATTCTCACGGCCGACTACGGCTGGGCATGGAGTCCGAAGCGCATAACGGTAAGCAGTGTCGGCGTTAAGAACAAGCTGAAACGCTTCATTGAAGAGAGCGATTGCCATGTAGCTATCAGTCTTCATTCGCCGATAGCCGAGCAAAGAGCCGAGCTTATGCCGGCCCAAAAGGGCATGAGTATTGCGGAAATCGTGGAACTTCTGCGCAATTATGACTTCTCCCACCAACGTCGTTTGTCGTTTGAATATATCGTCTTCGGAGGCGTAAACGACTCTATGACACATGCCCGTGAGCTTGTAAAACTGTTGAAAGGTCTTGACTGTCGCATCAATCTGATACGCTTCCACCAAATACCTGACGTGCCACTGCATGGTGCCGACGAGAAGAGAATGGAGGAATTGCGCGACTATCTGACATCACATGGCATCTTCACGACTATCCGTGCGAGTCGCGGACAAGATATCTTTGCAGCCTGCGGACTGCTTTCTACGTCGAAGAAAATCGGCGAAATCCGTCATGAGCAATAAGATCATTGTCTTCATGTTGGCTGCAATGCTCGTGTTTTGTGGCTGCAACGGTCGGCGAAAGGGAATGCTCGGACGGCTCAACCACCCGTATGAAGACAATCCCGAGATGCAGGAACGAGTGCGCAAACTGATGGGAATGAGCATTGAATTGCCTGCTGACATGCGGTCGAGCAAACAAGGAAAAGGATTTCTATGGATATCCAACAATGCCACAACAGGCATGAAAAACGTAGCTATCTACAAAGTAACGACTGCCGACACACTGCCACTAAGCGTGGAACGTTTCTGTCAGTTGCACGACAGTGTGATGCAAATCAATATTAAAGGTGAAACCGATTCGATGTTCATCACAACGCTGAAGGCTTCTGTCAAGGGGCATTTCAACCCAAAGAAAAGGCGATGTCGCTATGAAGGACTATGGGAGATGCAGGGCGATGCCATGGGAGGGCTATTCATCTGCAACGTCTATAAGCGCCCTGAAGGAGAAGGACTCATCTTCGCAGAAGGCTTCCTCTATGCGCCCGAAATAAGCAATAAGAAAACTCTGCTCGGTCAGCTTAACGCCATACTGGGCTCTATAAATATAAAGAATAACAATGGAAAATAAGAAAATTCGTGTGGCTATCACACATGGTGATACTAATGGTATCGGATATGAACTCATCTTTAAGGCTTTCTCTGAACCCGAGATGCTGGAGCTTTGCACGCCAATCATCTATGGTTCTCCCAAGATAGCATCTTATCATCGCAAGGCACTTGACATTCAAGGAAACTTCAGTATCATCAATACTGCCGATGAAGCAGTTGAAAACCGCATTAATCTGCTGACATGTTTCGACGATGATGTGAAAGTGGAGATGGGCATAGTGTCGCCTGAAAGCGGTGCTGCTGCATTGAAAGCACTTGATAAAGCCATGACCGATTATCGGGATGATGCCTATGATGTGCTCGTGAATTGTCCGGTGGAAGACAGCAATATTCACATTGAAGGCTACAAATTTACCGGCATCAGCAAGTATATTGAAACTTGTTTAGGCGAAGGAAACAAAGCTTCTACCCTTTATATCAGTGACAACCTGCGGCTGATGGTTGCGGCAGAAAGGGCTTCTGTAAAGGACATTGCAAATGTGTTGACCAAGGATTTAGTAAAAGAAAAGGCTACATTATTATTCAAAACCATTCGCCGCGACTTTAATATTTCCAATCCACGCATTGCTGTTTTATCCTTAAATCCTACGGCACAAGGCAAAGAAGAGCAAGAGATTATCTTGCCTGCAATTAAAGAAATGGAAGAGGACAGCGTGCAGGCATTCGGTCCTTACACTGCTGAAGAATTCTTTGAAAATGGTTATTACGACCAGTTTGACGGCATCTTGGCCCTATATTACGACCAGGGAGTGCCTCCATTAAAAGCCCTTGCTACGGAAAGTGTGGTAAAATTCAATGCCAACCTACCCATTATAGCCACTGAACCCGATTGCCATACTCGCTTTGATATTGCAGGTCAGTGCATAGCCGATGCTTCTTCACTGCGTCATGCCATTTATACAGCCATCGACATCTACCGCAACCGCAAGCGTTATGACGAGCCTTTGCAGAATCCTTTGCCTAAGCTTTACCGCGAAAAGCATGATGATGGGGAGAAAGTTCGCTTCTCTATACCAAAGAAAAAGCATGAATAAGAAGTATCAGAACGGATTTTTCATCTTCGGGATTGTCGTTCTCGGCATCATGATTACACAGCTTGATTTCCACCAAGTGTGGGAAGGGCTGTGTCATGCAGGCTATTGGTTCATTGCCGTTGTCGTGCTTTGGGCCTTTCTCTACATCTTCAACACTTCGGCATGGTATATCATTATCAATTCACAGAAAGCCGACAAAGGACAAAAGAAAATATCCTTTGCATGGCTTTATAAGATTACCGTGTCGGGATTTGCCCTCAACTATGCCACTCCCGGCGGTCTGATGGGGGGCGAACCTTACCGTATCATGTCGCTTTCTCCATACATAGGACCGGAGCGTGCATCGTCATCGGTAATCCTTTATGCCATGACTCACATCTTCAGTCATTTCTGTTTTTGGTTGCTTTCGATAGTTATTTTCATGCTCACACAGCCTATAACGCTGCTCTTAGCAACGCTGCTGGCTGTCACAGGTGCCTTCTGTCTATTAGGAATTTGGTTCTTCATATCGGGCTATCGCAAGGGATTGGCCAACCGAGTGATGAAGTTTCTCGGGCATATTCCTCTCTTGAAGAAGTGGGCACAGCCTTTTGTTGAAAGTCATCGCGAGCAACTTGACACCATAGATCAACAGATAGCAGCTCTTCATAAGCAGAACCCCAAGACCTTTGTTTCGGCAGTTCTGTTGGAATTATCATGTCGCATTTGCTCGGCTTTAGAAATATTTTTCGTGCTATTGGTGCTCATGCCGAATGTTGATTTCTTGCAATGTGTGCTCATTCTTGCCTTTACAAGCCTCTTTGCTAACCTGCTTTTTTTCATTCCTCTGCAGCTTGGAGGACGCGAGGGTGGCTTTCTGATGTCGACAACAGCATTGGGTATATCAGCAAGTGCGGGTATCTTCGTAGCATTGATTGTAAGACTCCGCGAGTTGCTTTGGACGGGAATAGGCCTGCTACTCATCAAGTTTGGCAAACGAAATTAATGGATTGGCGAAACCACTGCACGGTAATCGCTGCCCTAAAAACATATAAAAAGTCTGCCAAATTAGCAGGATTATGGAATAAAATATGTAATTTTGTCATCCAATGAATACTTCTGAACTGCAAAAAATAAAGCAACGCTACAACATTGTAGGCAATAGTGATGGGCTAAACAGAGCTTTAGACATAGCCCTGCAGGTAGCCCCAACCGACCTATCTGTATTGGTTGTAGGTGAAAGTGGCGTCGGCAAAGAGATTATTCCACGTGTTATTCACGACAATTCTCCCCGCCGTCGCGAGAGATATTTTGCCATTAACTGCGGTTCTATCCCTGAAGGAACGATTGACAGTGAACTGTTTGGCCACGAGAAAGGCTCGTTCACAGGAGCTATTGGAGAAAGCGAAGGCTACTTTGGAACAGCAAATAAGGGTACGATTTTCCTTGATGAAGTGGGCGAACTGCCACTTGCTACACAGGCACGACTGCTCCGTGTGCTCGAAACGGGTGAGTATATTCGTGTTGGAGGACAGGAAATCAGGAAGACAAATGTGCGTATCGTGGCTGCAACAAACGTCAACATGCGCAAGGCTGTCAGTGAAGGCAGGTTTCGTGAAGACCTATTTTACCGTCTGAATACTATTCCCGTGCAGATGCCTCCCTTGCGAGATAGGGGCGAAGACATCGTACTTTTGTTCCGTCTTTTCGCCATGCAGATGGCTGAAAAGTATCATCTTCCAAAGATTACGCTTACAGATGAGGCCAAACAATTACTCATGCAATACAAATGGCCGGGTAATATTCGCCAGTTAAAGAACATCACAGAGCAGATGTCGGTACTCAGTGAACAGCGCGAAATCAATGCAGAAGCCTTGTTACACTTTATTCCAAAGGATACGGAAAGTACGCAGTTGGCCACCATTTCGAAGCCAGGAGAGCACTCTTACGAAACAGAACGCGAGATACTATATAAGATATTGTATGAACTCCGAGGCAATGTCAGCGACTTAAAACGCGACATGAACATGCTGAAAAAGCAGCTTGACGAGACCCGTTCGCTATCCGGTGCACAGGGTTTTCAAAGTCAATCGCTCGCTTCTCCACAGGAAACAGCGCTTATACGCGGTGAGAATAAAAATCCTTATGGTATCATCAGTACACCAAGTCAGCAAACACAACCTGCTGCCTACGATGTTATTGCCGAGGAAATACGTGAACCCGAAAGCTTGAACCTCAATGACTTAGGGCGTCAGATGGTAGAGAAAGCCCTGGAACGCAATGGTGGAAATCGCAAGAAAGCAGCACAGGAATTGGGTATTTCAGACCGTACGCTCTACCGACGTATCAAGCAATACGGATTAGATAAATCTATTTGACGTCATCAACTCCCACGAAAATGAAGAAACTGAAATACATATTGGCAGTCAGTCTGCTTATACTGATAAGCTCATGTGCCTTCAAAGGCTACAAGTTCAATGGCGCCAGCATCGACTACAGCAAGACAAAGACAATACAGATTGCCGATTTTCCCATTCGTTCCAGCTATGTATGGGGACCTATGGGGCCTCTTTTCAACAACCGATTGAAAGATCAATTTGCCGATCATACGAAACTAATTCTGGTGAAACGCAATGGAGATATAAAGATAGAAGGAGAGATTACGCAATACAACCAGCGCAATAAGTCGGTGACAAGTAATGGAACTTCGGCCCAGACAGAACTCTCTATGACTGTCAATGTGAGGATTACCAATCCCAAAAACCGCCCGGAATTCATCGAGAAACAGTTTACATCGACTGCCAGTTACGAGTCTGCCAGAAGCTTGAATTCCGTTCAAGAGGAACTCGTTACACAGATGATAAAGGATATTGTCGACCAAATTTTCAATGCAACTGTAGCCAATTGGTAATAAAAGATGGACATTAAGCGCCTTATACTGCATCCCGAATACATGGATCGCGAGACCCTTTACGATCTCCGTAGTTTCATTGCACTCCACCCCTACTATCAAACGGCACGCATACTGATGCTGCAAAACCTTTACATTCTGCATGATCCTGCATTCGATGAAGAGCTGCGCAAAGCTGCTATTTGCATCACCGACCGACGCATTCTCTTCAATATGATTGAGGCTGCCCATTATAAAGTGCATGCAGACAAATCTACTTCAACCCAAAGGAAGCTACACGAGACAACGGCCGAGAACGGAGATCGCACAACGAAACTCATTGACAGCTTCCTCGATTCCATTCCCGAAGGCACAGAAGAAGAAGCTAAGGACAAAACCCGCCGCCCCACTCCAGCCGATGCAACCGTGGACTACGTCTCCTATCTACTTAACCTTGAAGAGGAAGAAGAACAGGAACAACGCCAGCAGAAGGCCCAGGACCGCACAACAACTCTGATAGACAACTTCATTGAAGACGGCGGTTTCAACCTCAGAACAGAAGAAGATACGAATGAAGAACTGACAAAGAACTACGCCATAAGCTATCAGATAGAAGATATTGAAACAGAAACGCCGACACCAACACTCTCACTTGAGCCTGAACTACAACTCCAAGAAGAGAACGAAGGCGATGAAAATTATTTCACAGAAACGCTGGCTCGCATCTATGTCAAACAGGGACGATATGCAAAGGCATTGGAAATTATTAAGCGTTTAAATTTGAATAATCCAAAAAAAAATGCTTACTTTGCAGACCAAATACGTTTCTTGGAGAAATTGATAATAAATAATAAAAACAAAAAATAAGGGAAATGATTTACACATTATTCGTTGTATTGATCGTATTAGCAGCCATTTTGATGGTGCTTGTCGTACTTATTCAAGAATCAAAAGGTGGTGGTTTGGCCTCAAACTTCTCATCATCAAATGCCATTATGGGCGTTCGCAAGACGACCAATGTGGTAGAAAAAGCAACATGGGCGCTCGCTGTTTCAATGGTAATCCTTAGTGTTGCATGTGCTTATGTAGCACCACAGGCAGCAACAGAACAAAGCGTTATGGAGAAGAGTGCAACCGAAACACAGACCACCAACCCAACAAATACCCAGGGATTTGGGGCAAGTCAGCAGGTACCACAGGCTCCTCAAACACCTGCCAAATAAAAAAACAGCAAAAAAACAAGGGAAAAGTTTGGTCAATCCAAACTTTTCTCATACCTTTGCACCCGCTAAACAACAATAGCAAACGCATTACATGGTGGATGTAGTTCAGTTGGTTAGAGCGTCAGATTGTGGTTCTGAATGTCGTGGGTTCGAGTCCCACCCTCCACCCCAAAACGGGAATCCTTATTCAAGGGTTCCCGTTTTTGCGTGCAATAGGCTATGAATAATAGGGCTTGAAGCTTATAACTATCACTTCAATCCCATGCAAGTGAGTTGACATAAAATGAAGAATATCAAATGACACAAGTCAACAGCGTCCTTGGCTTCTATCTTTAGACAGACATCCCAATATCAGAAACCAAGGACTCACGGCCTCATTTCAACAGCTACTGCTATCAGCGTTTCGCCTTTAATATCAATCGAAGGCTCTGTTTATAATTGAAATAACTCCACATCCAATTGAGAAACACAATCGTTTTATTCCTTACTCCAAGAATAGAACGCAAGTGAACAACCAACCAGAGAAGCCAGGCAAAGAAGCCTCCAAACTTCAATCTACCAATCTCTACAACGGCCTTTTTGCGCCCAATGGTTGCCATTGTGCCTAAATTTCTATAAGAAAAGGGATGCTCCTGCTCGTTTTTATCCTGCCGTTTCAGGTTCATTGCCAAGTTCTCTGCCTGTTGCATTGCCACCTGAGCCAACTGTGGATGTCCCTGCGGATAGGCCTTATCACCTTCTATCAAGCATTGATCGCCAATGGCATAGACATTCTCCATTCCCTTAACCCGATTGAAACGATCCGTTATGATGCGGCCACCACGTCCGATACTATCTGTCGGAATACCGTCTATATGGTTAGCACGAATACCGCTCACCCATATCACTGTCTCCACAGGAAGATGACTTCCATCCTTCAAAATCAATTCATGATCTACATAATCTGTCACCATACATCCGGCCATTATCTCCACTCCGAGTTCTTTCAAGGCTTTCTCTGCCTCACGAGAAGACTTTTCTGCCATGGCACCTAAAAGGCGTGGAGCTGCATTGATGAGATAGATGCGCATGCAAGAAGTATCAAGATCGGGATAATCACGGGGTAGAATGGTGCGCTTCATCTCAGCCAATGCACCGGCAATCTCTACACCAGACGGGCCGCCTCCTACGATTGCTATGTTCATCAACGCTTGCCTGCAAGCTTCATTGTCTTCAGTTTCAGCCCTTTCAAGGTTCTGCAAAATCGTGTTGCGCAGCCGCATAGCCTCACTAACCGACTTCATCGGCAACGCTGAAGCCTCGATATTCTTGTTTCCAAAGAAATTGGTTGTTGCACCGGCAGCCAGCACCAAGTCGTCATAGTGTATCGTTCCGATGGATGTGCGAATGGCTTTCTCCTCGGTATCAATATGCTCAACCTCGGCCATTCGAAAGAAAAAGTTCTTCCATCCCTGAAACAATCTACGAAAAGGAAACGATATATTGCTCGGCTCCAAACCAGCCGAAGCCACCTGATAAATCAGCGGTGGAAACTGATTATAATTGTTCTTGTCTACCAACACCACCTGATAGTCTGTGTCACGGAGACTCGAAACCATTTTCAGTCCCCCCAGACCACCTCCTACGACAACAACTCTTCGCTGTTCATTGCGCTTAATATTTGCTCTCATATCTTTATTATCCCAATACGATTAATACGCTGTCATACACAGCAAAAACAGTGCCGAAACCACAAAAAGCATCCTTTTTCTCTATGATTTCTCCCACTTTGCAAAACCGCAGACAGCATGCTGCAATCCCGAAAGACGAAGAACATGAGTTCATGAAGGCCGAAATGTGAGTGAATTTACAAACAACAGCCCGCACTACTCCTTGAAAATCCAATCCTTTTTGTAAAGATAAATCGTAAAAAAACACCCACTTTCAGAAACACCTTCCAGGAAAACAGAAGTCACATAAGTGCCCATTTTGCACTCATTTGCAGCTATTCATCTGCCCATAGCAATCGACTTATCACGCCATTTGCGTCAAAACACGCCGCAATATGGTGCATTTCGTAAGCCAAGATGCGTCAAAATGAAGTGTAACTTGCCTCAAATCAGCCAACAATTTGCGTCAAATCAGCACCCAATTACAACGAAAACAAACTCCAAGAAAGCTTTTCTTGAGTTAAATCTCTAATGTTCAAGCCTTTGCTTAAAAGCCTTAAAACTCGCGTATTTGAAGCCACCTGCATTTTATTTTTCGGCAAGGCCCTTCCTGAAAAGGCTTTTGTAAAGAAGTATGATAATCTGAAAAACATGGCAACAAAACCTTGATGAGATTATATTTTCTTTTGTTATGCACCACGCTTTGCGGTTTCAACGTTTTTTATTAACTTTGCCTTATCTATGATTGACAGACTAACAGTTGAGCGAATCAAAGACGCTGCAAACATCGTTGACGTTGTTTCCGAGTTTGTTACGCTGCGAAAAAGTGGCAGTAACTATAAGGGATTATGCCCTTTCCACAATGAGAAGACACCGTCTTTCTATGTTTCTCCGGCCCGTGGAACCTGTCATTGTTTCGGCTGTGGCAAAGGAGGAAATCCCATAAGTTTCATCATGGAGCATGAGCAAATGACCTATCCCGAGGCGCTTCGCTGGTTAGCTAACAAGTATCATATAGAGATAAAGGAACGCGAACTGACCGATGATGAGAAACGAGAGCAAAGCGAACGCGAAAGCATGTTCATCATCAACGAGTGGGCTTCCGGCTATTTTGAAGACATACTCCATAACAATGTCGACGGCGTGGCTATTGGGATGCAATACTTCCGCACGCGAGGCTTCCGCGATGATATTATCAGAAAGTTCAAATTAGGCTTTGACTTACCCGACCGTTTGACGCTCGGACGTACGGCACGGCAAAAGGGTTTCCAAGACGAATACCTGCTGAAGACCGGCATTTGCTATCGAAATGAGCGCGGAGAATTAGTTGATCGCTATTCAGGTCGCGTCATCTTTCCTTGGATAGGCATAAGCGGCAAGGTGGTTGGCTTTGGGGGTCGCGTGCTCGATGCACGCACAAAAGGCGTCAATCAGAAGTATGTCAACTCGCCAGACAGTGACATCTATCACAAAGATCATGAGCTTTACGGCATCTATCAGGCCAAGAAAGCGATTGCAAAAGCAGACCGTGTCTACATGGTTGAAGGCTACACGGATGTGATTTCCATGCACCAGTGCGGCATTGAAAACGTCGTTGCAAACTCCGGAACGGCCTTGAGCATTCACCAGATACATACACTTCACCGCTTCACCGCCAACATAACGTTGCTCTATGACGGTGATGCGGCAGGCATTCATGCGGCACTTCGCGGTACAGACATGCTGCTTCAAGAGGGCATGAACCTTAAAGTGCTGCTGCTTCCCGACAATGATGATCCCGACAGTTTCGCACGAAAACACACGGCAGAAGAGTTCAAAGACTATATCGAACAACATGCCACAGACTTCATCCGCTTTAAGACGGCCTTGCTGCTTGACAATGAAACCGACCCCTTGAAGCGCTCGGAGGCTATCAACTCCATTGTCACGAGCATCTCGATGGTGCAGAATCCCATCCTCCGCGATACCTATCTGCACGACTGTTCACAGCGTATCGGCATCAATGAAGCCACACTTATCACCCAGATGAACAACATGATACGTGACAGAAAGGCCACGGGCTCGATGACTCCTACGGCAGTTCAGCCCACAGCTACGGGCCCACAGCCTCTTCAAGCCAATCAAAGCGCTATTCAATCTCAAAGCCAAGCAAACATAGAATCCAAGGCAGAGCAGCTCATGTTGCAGATGATTATCAAGCATGGCAATCGAGTTGTCTTCGAGAACATAGAGGATAGCGACGGGAAACCACTGCAATTATCGATTGCCGAATACTTTGATTACTGTCTTTCTGCCGATGGTTTGTCGTTCGAAAGCCCTGTCTACAATCAGATTTTGAAAGAAGTTGTGGAGAAAGGACACGACCGTTCGTTCGACACTGAACCTTATTTCGTGCATCATCACGACATTCATATCAGCCAATTAGCTATCCATATGACCGAAGAACGGTTCAAACTGTCTGAAAGTCAGCAAGTGAAGAGCGACAATGAGAGCCTTCGAAACCGTGCCATTCACTTGATGCTCGACTTCAGAATGGAGTATGTTGAGAAGCATCTGCGCGAATTAAAGCAGCAAATTGCCAAGGCTTCGGCTGACAATCTCATGCCACTCATGACCGAATATAAGGAAATGACGGCCATACGCAATGCGCTTGCAAAGCAGTTGGGCAATAATATTATCGTATAGACTAACCGAAAAGAACAGGATATGTATTACATACAAAAGAGTTTCGAGGTATCAGCCTCACACCATCTGACCCTCTCTTACAAGAGTAAATGCAGCAATGTGCATGGTCATAACTGGCACATCACGGTGTTCTGCAAGGCACGTGAGCTCAACAAAGACGGCATGGTGGCTGACTTTTCAGAAGTAAAGCGCCTCATTCATGGCCGACTTGACCATGCCGATATCAACAAAGTGCTGCCTTTCAACCCTACAGCCGAGAACATTGCACGCTGGATAACCGAGCAGATTCCTACCTGCTATAAGGCCACTGTGCAGGAAAGTGATGGAAATATAGCCACGTATGAAGAAGACGTATAAGGTCAATGAAATCTTCTACTCACTGCAAGGCGAAGGCCGAAACACGGGCCGTGCAGCAGTGTTTATCCGTTTCAGCGGATGCAACTTGAAGTGCAGTTTCTGTGATACTGATTTCAAATTGTATCACGAAATGACGGCCGAGGCTATCGTTGATGCTGTCAGAGAATGGAAAACGGCAGGCTTCGTGGTGCTCACCGGAGGCGAACCCACGCTGCAAGTCGACAGCAAACTGATTGATGCCTTGCATGCCGAAGACTTCTATGTAGCCATGGAATCCAACGGAACAAACGTGCCCCCGCCCAATCTCGACTGGCTGACCATATCGCCGAAAGAGCATGTCGTTGTTACCGAATGCAACGAACTGAAGTGCATTTTCGACGGACAAAAACCTGTTGATGACCTCGGAATTGAGGCCGACTACTATTATCTGCAACCCTGTGACGTGGGCAACGACGTTCAGAACAGGGCCATTACGCAGGCTTGTATCCGTTATATAGCGTCACATCCCAAGTGGCGTCTGAGTCTGCAAACCCACAAAATGATTGGTTTTCAATAAATGTCTTATCTGCATTGGATTATAGTAAGCATCTACACTATCAGTGTCATACTGGCCATGATAGCCGTTCTGATGGACAATCGGCAGCCTGCAAAGACTGTAGCTTGGCTCATGGTGCTTTCTTTCATCCCGATAGTAGGCATCATCATTTATATCTTCTTTGGACAGAATTACCGCAGACAACACTTCATCAGTCAGCACAGTTTGGACGAACTGACGAAGCGAAGTATGCTTGAATTCACGGAACAACGCAACCTGCATCTGCCTGAAAACGCACGCCAGTTGATGCATCTTTTTGCCAATCAGAGCATGGCTTTGCCTTTCAAAGACAACAATGCAGACATCTACACCCATGGAAGTGATTTCTTTCTTGCGCTGCTCCGCACTATCGGAAGGGCACAAGACCACATCCATATCGATACTTATATCTTTGATGACGACCCGCTCGGCATGCTCATTGCTGATGCGTTGATTGACAAAGTGAGGCAAGGGGTTGAGGTTAGGATTATCTATGACGACGTAGGTTGTTGGAATGTTCGCGACAAATTCTTCAATAGAATGAAGCGCGAAGGAATAGAAGTGAAGCCCTTTATTCCCGTGCGTTTCCCGGCTTTGACAAGCAAGGTGAACTATCGTAACCATCGAAAGATATGCGTTATCGACGGAGAAACAGGCTTCATCGGTGGCATGAACATCGCTATGCGCTATGTAAAAGGCACTAAAGGACAGCCTTGGCGCGACACCCATATGCGCATCACAGGTAGCGTTGTCTATTCCATGCAGCGTGCATTCCTGATAGATTGGTACTTCGTTGCACGCACATTGCTGGCCGACCACCGCTATTATCCGGAGAATACACACATTGAAAGAAACAACTGTCTGGCGCAGATTGTAACGAGCAGTCCCATTCAACCATGGCCTGACATCATGCAAGGTTATGTGCGCATTCTTATTGAAGCGAAGCATTATGTGTATATGGAAACGCCCTATTTCCTGCCTACCGAACCCATACTTTTCGCCATTCGGACAGCTGCTTTGTCGGGAGTTGACGTGCGACTGATAATCCCCATGCACGGCGACGCCAAGCTTGTGGAGTGGGCATGCAAGTCATATTTGGGTGAGATTGTAGAGGCGGGAGCCAAGGTTTTCCTTTATAAAGCAGGCTTCAATCATTCAAAACTGATGGTAAGTGATGATCATCTCTGCACTTGTGGCAGTACGAACATCGACTTCAGAAGTTTTGAGAACAACTTCGAATGCAATGTTTTCTTCTATGATAAAGACATGGCTTTACGCATCAAGGAAATCTATTTGAAAGATGAAAAGGATTGTGTTGACATCGAAGAAATACGTGATTTCACACATCGTTCTTTCTTCTTACGACTTTGGGAAAGCATTGTGAGGTTGCTGAGTCCGTTACTATAGGGCGAGAACATCCCCTACTGCCCTCCCCAAAAGAGGGAAATTTTACTTGCAGCAAGCTTCTATCAAAGTTATACTTGCCTGCAGACAGAACATCATTAAAACCATACAAAAGGATAAAACAAAAGAGCAAAGCTGATGTTTCAACTTTGCTCCTTTTTATATTCAAATCTCAATACAGGGTTTACTTCTTCTCTTCAGGTGCTTTATCAATCAAATCCATGAACTGATCGAGCTTCGGAGTGATGATAATCTGGGTACGGCGGTTGCGCTGTTTGCCCAATTCCGTGTCATTGGAAGCAACAGGATTGTATTCTCCTCGGCCTCCGGCAGTGAGTCGTTTCGGTGCAACCCCAAAGCGATCCTGCAGATATTGCACAACAGAAGAAGCGCGCAAAGCAGAGAGATCCCAATTGTTGCGGATGTTCTTCATTGCCGCTGACTTCGTATTGACAGGCACATTGTCAGTATTTCCCTCAATAAGTACGTCATAATCCTTATAATCCATGATGATCTTAGCTATCTTTCTAAGCGTTTCTTCGGCACGATCATTGATCTCATAACTGCCACTCTTATAGAGCATGTTATCGGCCAAAGAGATATAGACAACTCCCTTGAGCACCTTAATATCAACTTCTTTCATCTCTTCCCGACTCAACGAGCGGGTCAAGTTATTGGTAAGTACCATGTTGAGAGAGTCACTCTTACTCTTCACCTCAACCAAATGGCGGATATACTGATTGCTTTCGTTGATCTGATCTACCAGCTTTGAGATATTGATGTTATTGGCATTAGCATTCACAAGACTCTTATCGAGAGCGTTTTGCAATGCTGCAACATTCTTCTTTTGCTGCGCCAACTGCTCTTCAAGACTTGCAACGCGTGCCTTGCTCGCAGCAAGTTCTTCCTTCGTGTTCTGATAATTGGCAGTCAATTCGCGGTTTTCATTCTGACAGTTCTCCAGATCTTTCTTGCTGGCACAACTGCTTATGAGAAGCACTCCGGCCACCATTGTAAGTAAAAATACGTTTTTTTTCATATTCCTCTCTTTTTAATTGATAATCCATTTATTCGATATTGCAAATATACACCTTAGATATTGAAAAACGAAATAAGTTTACCGGTTTTTGTGTTATTTAACGAACATCACCCCTGATGCCTAACCTTGACAGCCATTGACTTTCAGCTTTGCTCATCAACTCTATCTTCTCTCCCTTTCATCGTGCATCAAAAATTCAAAAAAAGATAAGAAAACATAAACTCGGGGAAGCTTTTATGGCCTTCAATATTTTATATTTATCTTTGCAGAAAAGGTTGAAATCTTCTATCAAGTAACAAGAACGGAAAATGAAAATCAGGTATTTCTTTCTTACACTCCTACTGATTCTGACAGCCATTCAGGGCATGGCGCAACGTAACGGCGTGGTTCTTGACATGGAAACTCGCCAACCTTTAGCAGGCGTTAAAGTCTACACGAACACCAACAAAATGTATATGACCGACCGACAAGGCCATTATACCATTACTGACAGGGCTTCGCGGAGCGTCACTTTCTCGCATAACAGCTACGTAAACCGCACATTAAATCTGACCAATATAAAGGACACGGTGTTGCTCTTGCCTAAAGCTATCACGATTAACACGGTCGTTATCACGGCAAAAGCCCCCAGTATCATGAGTTCCAACCCTGTAAACGCGTCTACGGTCATCAGTAAAGATCCGCTTCTCAAGCCGACATCACCCTCCGGAATGAACTTTCTGTGGTTTCTTGAAAAACGCAGTAAACTATCAGGTAAAGTCATGAAAAAGGCTCATGAGGCTGTTGAGAAATACACACCGGACCCAAATCCGACAACTGAAAACGATGGAAAATCAAAAACACTACCTTGAACAAAAGGCCAAGATGACCGCTGTCATCAGCCGACTGAAACGTTACAACCGTTATTTTATCGTGGGTGAAATAGCCCTTTTCATGCTTATCGTTGCCTCGATTGCCGTTTTTGCCATGACAGCATGGAGCAAATCAGGCCTTCTGATGGCTGTGATTTGCCTTTCAGCATACCTATTTACGCGCTTTTTCGACAACAAAAACGCAAGCACTATCAAGCAGACAGAGCAACTACTTGCCGTCTATACGCACGAATTAGAAGCCATTGAAGGCAACTATTCAGCCTTTGACAGCGGACAAGACTTCATGGATTATCATCATCCTTTTACCTTTGACCTCGATGTTTTCGGGCAAAACTCACTCTTTGCACGCCTCAACCGCACGGTGACCACAGGCGGAAAAGCTTTGTTGGCACGCAATCTTTCATTTGAAGAGATACAGTTTCAGCCCAAGGAAATCCATTATATGAGCCACCAAGTCAGCTTCATGGACAACTTTCAAGCCTTGGGAGAAGGGCAAACCATTGACACCTTGGCCATGCTCGCCTTGCAAAACGAGCTTTCGAAAGCATCATGTCCAAGGTGGTTCTCCACGCGTTGGTCGCTCATTGTGGCCTCTCTGATGCTCTGCCTGCTGCCTTTACTCATCATTCTTTCACTCTTCGGACTCATCGAAGGCAATGTCCCTGTCTTCTATGCCACCCTGCAATTCTTCATCGTCTACCTTGCCTGCAACGCTGCAACCCGTAATATTGCCAAGCGAACTGCCAAAATTCATCGCGAGGCAGAGGGCTTTCAACAACTCATCAAGCAATGTGTCAGCCTGCACGACCTGCCACTTTCCCTGCAGAAAGAGGTCGACACGCTGCGCAATGCCCGCCAACAGGCTGCACTATTGACAAGTATCATCAACCGACTTGACCGCAGGGGAAACATCTTAGGACTGATGATTATCGACACATTTGGGCTGAACGACTACTTCCTCATACGCGAATACTTGCGTTGGGAACATGATTTTAAAGCACAAATTGCCGCTCAAGTCAAGGCATTAAGCCATATTGACGCCCTCGTTTCGTGGGGACGTTTCGCCTATAATCACCCGGAAACCACCACAGCAGAAGTCACGACAGAACAGAAGGTCTGTTTTGAAGCAGAGGAAATCTATCATCCTTTCCTCGGAACAAAAGCCGTCAAGAACGACTTTTCGATTGAAAATGGCAGTTATACCATTGTGACCGGAGCGAACATGGCAGGTAAAAGTACGTTCCTAAGAACCATAGGTATCAACTATATTCTGGCCAGAAACGGTGCTCCGGTGTTTGCAAAACGAATGCGAACCTCCTCATTCAACCTCTTCAGCAGCATGCGCACGACGGATGATCTGGCAGGAGGCATCTCGTATTTCAACGCCGAACTGCGACGCTTGCAACAGCTCATACGCTTCTGCAAACACCCTGTTTATGTCCAAGGGAAGCCTGCCGAAAGTCCGTCTACACTCATTATCCTCGACGAAATACTGAAAGGGACGAATTCACTCGACAAGCTCAACGGCTCAAGACTCTTCTTGGAGAACATCTGCAAATTACCCGTTACGGGCCTTATCGCCACACACGACCTTGAACTTTCAAAGCTTGCAAACGAATATCCCCGCCATTTCAGCAACTATTGCTTTGAGATTGAACTCGGAACGGCAGTTACCTATTCCTATAAAATCACGCCAGGCGTAGCACGAAATCAAAATGCAACGTATCTGTTGAAAGGCGTATTGAAAGAGATAGACGGCCTTTCGACGGCGCAACCTCAAGGAGAAACTGCCGAGTTTGCCGGCTGAATCAAACTTTTCTACATACATTTGAATGCGGAAAGTCTGTCGCCTTATCCGGTATTTCCTATCCGAATGTTAACAAAAAGGCTGCAAATCGTCTCATATAATTGCATATAAGAAGGTATAATTTGTATTTCCCCAAGAAACTTTACAAAAGCCTTCGCTATACTCGCGTATTTGAAATGAAAGACATCTTCGGTCCAAATACGTGCTGTTTTTTAATAGTTTGCAACACTCTGTCTATCAAGCTATTATGAAATTCGAAGCAAATAAAGAGGTGAAATCACGCAGAAAAGCCTTGCCTTTTGCGTCAAATTGCCTTGCAATTCGCATGAGATGACTGTGTGTTTTGACTCAGAAAGCACGGTAAAGTGACTGAGATGACAAGACAAAGAGACAGAAACAGGAATGCAGAAACCAAGAAATGACTTCGTAAAAGCATTGAGAGCAGCTTTTCTTTTCTATTTGGTGTGTTCTGGAAGTGTTAAAAACAGGGGAACAATATTTACAAAACCAGAAGAAAACTACAAGCGAAACAGGGTGTCAGTTCAATGGTGCCGTTTACTATTTCCCTTCAAAAAGACAGGAAAGACTGTGCTGCTGAAAGACAAACAACTTACATAGGAGAATTTATCAGATTGGTCTTTACCCTATCCTTCAATAAAAACATCACTTTTATTTTGATTTATGAGCGATTTACATTAACTTTGCACAACAGATTATATTACCTATTTTTAATTATAGAAAAGTATGATTCTTTTTTTCAGAACTCAATCAAAGAGTGTGATTGCGACTGAAGTTGACCATCAGCTCAATCCAGATGAAATCAGTAAACTTAGCTGGCTTTATGGCGATGCAACGCTTGAAGAGGCTCAAGAACTTACGGGTTTCTTCGTAGGGCCACGTCGCGAAATGATTACTCCATGGAGTACGAATGCCGTTGAGATTACTCAAAACATGAGTCTTGACGGCATTTTGCGTATTGAAGAGTATTTCCCCGTTGACTCGGAAGACGCAGAACACGACCCGATGTTGCAGCGCATGTACAACGGTATCGGTCAGGACATCTTCACGGTAAACCATGAAGCCGAGCCCATTCAATACGTGGACGACCTTGAAAAATACAATGAAGAAGAAGGACTTGCATTGAGTAAGGATGAAATTTCATATCTTCATAAACTGGAAAAAGAGAATGGAAGACCGCTCACCGACTCTGAAATATTCGGCTTTGCACAGATAAATTCAGAGCATTGTCGCCACAAAATATTCGGTGGTCAGTTTGTAATTGACGGCAAAGAAAAGGAGTCTTCGCTTTTCAACATGATTAAAAAGACCACCAAGGAGAACCCCAATAAGATTCTTTCTGCCTATAAAGACAACGTAGCTTTTGCCCAAGGCCCGGTCATTGAGCAGTTTGCACCGGCCGACCAGAGCACAAGTGACTATTTCAAAGTCAAGGAAATAGAGAGCGTTATCTCGCTGAAAGCCGAAACACATAACTTTCCAACGACTGTAGAACCCTTCAACGGAGCTGCCACAGGAACCGGAGGTGAGATACGTGACCGCATGGGTGGTGGCACAGGTTCATGGCCAATAGCCGGCACAGCCTGTTATATGACGGCTTATCCGCGTCTGAAAGACGAACAAGGAAAGCCCGATGTGGAGCGCGATTGGGAAGATATCATGCCTGTCAGAAAGTGGCTTTACCAGAGTCCTGAACAGATATTGATCAAGGCTTCCAATGGAGCGAGCGACTTTGGAAACAAGTTTGGTCAGCCTTTAATTTGCGGATCGGTGCTCACTTTCGAGCATCAGGAGAACCAAGAAAAGTATGCTTACGACAAAGTTATCATGCTTGCAGGCGGTGTGGGCTATGGAAAGAAGCGCGATTGTCTGAAGAAAGAGCCACAGAAAGGCAATAAGATTGTCGTTGTAGGAGGTGATAATTACCGCATAGGTTTAGGTGGTGGCAGCGTTTCTTCTGTGGATACAGGTCGCTACAGCAATGGAATTGAACTGAATGCCATACAGCGTGCCAATCCCGAAATGCAGAAACGAGCCTATAACCTCGTGCGTGCTTTGGTTGAAGAAGACGAAAATCCTGTTGTCAGCATTCATGACCATGGCAGTGCAGGCCACTTGAATTGCCTTTCAGAATTGGTTGAAGAATGTGGTGGAGAGATTGACATGGCCAAGCTTCCGATTGGAGACAAGACCCTTTCGGCAAAGGAAATCATTGCCAATGAAAGCCAGGAACGCATGGGATTGCTCATTGATGAGAAGTATTTAGACCATGTTCAGAAGATTGCCGAGCGTGAACGTGCGCCGATGTATGTGGTCGGTGAGACGACAGGTGATGCACATTTCTGTTTCAAGCAGGCTGATGGTGTGAAGCCATTCGACTTGGATGTGGCACAGATGTTTGGCCATACGCCGAAGACTGTCATGGTAGATGAGACCGTAGAACGCCGATATGATGATGTCAAGTATAGCGAAGATCACCTCGACAACTATCTGAATCGCGTGCTTCAATTAGAAGCTGTGGCCTGCAAAGACTGGTTGACAAACAAAGTTGACCGTTCTGTTACGGGAAAGATTGCCCGCCAACAGGGACAAGGTGAAATTCAATTGCCACTTTCCGACTGTGGAGTTGTGGCCTTGGATTACCGTGGAGAGAAGGGTATTGCCACTGCTATGGGGCATGCTCCGCAAGCAGGGTTGGCCGATCCAAAGGCAGGAAGCGTGCTCTCTGTAGCCGAGTCACTGACCAATCTCGTGTGGGCGCCATTGGAAGAAGGCCTTGACAGTGTCAGTTTAAGCGCCAACTGGATGTGGCCCTGCCGTTCACAAAAGGGCGAAGATGCCCGCCTTTACGCAGCAGTTGAGGCATTAAGCGACTTCTGTTGTGCCATTCATGTGAATGTTCCGACTGGAAAAGACTCGCTTTCTCTTTCACAACAATATCCAAATGGTGAGAAAATCATTGCTCCCGGCACTGTAATCGTCAGCGCAGGAGGTGAAGTGAGCGACGTAAAAAAGGTAGTAAGCCCTGTAATTATCAATGACAAGAACTCCAGTCTCTACCATATTGACTTCAGTTTTGACGAGCAACATCTCGGAGGTAGCGCCTTTGCACAGAGTTTGGGCAAAGTAGGCAGCGACGTTCCGACAGTAAAGAACCCCGAATACTTCGTAGATTGCTTCAACGCCGTACAGGAGTTAATCCGCCGCGGGTGGGTAATGGCAGGACATGATATCAGTGCCGGTGGTCTGATTACCACCTTGTTGGAGATGACTTTCGCCAATAAAGCGGGCGGGTTGAACATCAATCTGCACGATATTGCAGGCAATGACCTCGTTAAAATGCTGTTTGCAGAGAACCCAGGTGTCGTTATTCAAGTGAGCGATACACACAAGGCAGAGCTCTTGGAATATCTTGAAGATGCAGGAATAGGCTTTGCAAAGATTGGTTATCCTACGCCAAACAATCGCAAGATAACTGTAAAGAAGGATGAGATTGTGCATGAATTCGACATTGATACACTGCGCGACACATGGTTCAAGACTTCATATCTGCTCGATCGCGACCAGAGTTTCAACGGAATGGCAAAGAAACGCTTCACCAACTACAAGAAGCAAGCGATTGAATTACAGTTCAACAGCTACTTCAAAGGCACTTTGGAAAGCTATGGTTTGACTGTAGGCCAGCGTCAACCTTCAGGCGTAAAGGCCGCAATCATACGCGAAAAGGGAACCAATGGAGAGCGAGAAATGGCTTATACGCTTTATTTAGCGGGCTTTGATGTTAAGGATGTCATGATGACTGACCTCATCAGTGGACGCGAAACGCTTGAAGATGTGAACTTCATTGTGTTCTGTGGCGGTTTCTCCAATAGCGATGTACTCGGCAGTGCAAAGGGTTGGGCAGGCGCATTCCTATATAATCAGAAGGCAAAAGAGGCGCTGGAGAAGTTCTATGCACGTCAAGATACGCTCAGTCTTGGCATCTGTAATGGTTGTCAGTTGATGATAGAACTCAATCTCATCAACCCTGAACACACGCACAGAAGCCATTTATGCCACAACAATTCCAAGAAGTTTGAGAGTTCATTCCTCGGCTTAACTATCCCTCAGAACGAGAGTATCATGCTGCATAGTCTTAGCGGAAGCAAGCTCGGGATATGGGTTGCACATGGTGAAGGGCGCTTCTATCTGCCCGAACCGGAGGACCATTACAACGTAGTTGCCAAGTACAACTATGCTGAATACCCAGGAAATCCAAACGGATCAGACTATAATGTGGCCGGCATTTGCTCTAAAGACGGTCGTCATTTGGCTATGATGCCACATCCGGAACGTGCGATCTTCCCTTGGCAGAATGCTTACTATCCGCGCAATCGCAAGCAAGATGAAGTGACACCTTGGATAGAAGCCTTTGTCAATGCACGCAAATGGATTGAAGAAAAGACAAACAATTAAAATTGATAACACGAAAACAAGAATGTATATAAACCTATTCAAGACATTCTTCAAGATTGGCATAGTCACCTTCGGAGGTGGCTATGCCATGATTCCCATGATAGAAGAGGACGTCGTTCGCCGCAACAAATGGGTCAGCAAGGACGAGTTCATCGACCTACTCGCCATTGCCCAGACCTGTCCCGGCGTCTTTGCAATCAACATCAGCACCTTTATTGGCTACAAAATCAAGAAGATTCCAGGTGCAATCTGCACAGCCTTGGGAGCTACCCTACCCTCTTTTATCATCATTCTTCTCATTGCGATGTTCTTCCATCAGTTTCAAAACAATTCGGTTGTTGCTGCGATGTTTGCCGGCATTCGCCCTGCTGTGGTGGCCTTAATAGCAGCACCAACATTTACTTTGGCTAAGGATACACACATCAATTTGGCCAATTGTTGGATACCGATTGCAGGGGCTTTGGCCATATGGCTGCTTGGAGTGAACCCTATTTGGGTGATTGTTGCAGCGGCATTTGGTGGCTATATCTACGGCAAATATATCAAACCAACAGAATAAACGATATCAGACAATGGTTTTTCTACAGCTTTTCATCGCATTTTTTGAAATTGGTTTATTCGGTTTCGGTGGCGGATACGCCATGATTTCGTTAATCCAGAGCATGGTAGTCACCCGATTTCATTGGCTCACTACCAGTGAATTTACCAATGTTATCGCTATCAGTCAGATGACACCCGGCCCTGTTGGTATCAACTCGGCTACCTATTGCGGCTACAGTGCCGTTCATCATGCAGGCTATTCTGAACCAATTGCCATTCTCGGTTCGGTCACTGCAACCTTTGCTTTGGTGCTTCCTTCGTTCATATTAATGATACTTATCAGTAAGATGTTCATGAAATACATGCAGACAACAGCTGTTCAGAGCATCTTTCTTGGGCTTCGTCCGGCTATCGTTGGCCTGTTGGCAGCAGCAACATTGTTGCTGATGACGCCCGAAAACTTCTCTACTCCCGCTGATCCTTGGACTTTTTGGATAAGCATTGCCCTTTTCGTTGTGACCTTTGTAGGTACGAAAATCATCGGCATCAACCCCATCCGAATGATTGGTTATGCAGCTTTTGCTGGATTACTGCTGCTTTATTGATTTACGCTACATAAGATCTCAACGACTCATGATGCAAAACTCAAAGCTAAAAGGCTATATCGAAGCCATCATTTCTTCGGCAACTTTCGGGACAATTCCCCTCTTCAGCATTCCTGTCTTGGCTGCAGGCATGCAGATTTCTTCCCTGCTTGTCTATCGTTTTGGCTTCGCTTGCCTGTTGATGATGATAATACTCATCTATAACGGAAAGTCACTTCGACTCACTTTCGGTGAGGGATTACGGCTCAGTTTCATGGCACTGCTCTACGCCGTTTCAGCCATTTGCCTTGTCAACGGCTATAATTATCTGCCGAGCGGTGTGGCAACAACGCTGCTTTTCTCCTACCCCGTATTCACAGCAATCCTTGAAATCATCTTCTCTCATCATCGACTTACGCTCCCCATTGCGCTCTCCATAATGCTTGCCGTGGCTGGTGTTGCCATGCTGTCAGGCATTATCACGAATGGCTTCGACGTGAAATCAAGTGTCGGATTGCTGCTTGAACTCTCTTCAGGACTACTATATGCAATTTATATGGTGGCCTATCCGAACATGAAAATCAAGAATATGGGCAGTCTGAAAACCAACTTCTTTGTCTTTCTAATGGCTATGATGCTGCTTGCTTTATATTCATTGTTCACCACGGGATATATCCAACCGATCGGCAATATCAACGTATTTTTCTACCTATTATTATTAGGTTTCATCCCAACGACTATCAGTAACGTAACCCTTGTCATGGCAATGAAGAACATAGACAGCACGAGTGTGGCCACACTTGGTGCTTTCGAACCTCTCACGGCCATGGCTATCGGCATCCTTGTCTTTGGAGAACCCATGACATGGTGTGTCGGCATAGGCTTCGTGATGATTGTTTCTGCAGTTTATATCCTTATCAAGCACAACGCATAATAGAACAAGACCTGTCGTTTCAGCGCATTCTCCGTATCTTGAAAGAGGCGTTCACAGCACTGTATAAAAGCCAGGCAAACAGCAGAATAAACAGTACTGTGACTGCCACACGCGGCAAAACAACAGGCACAAGCAGCATGACTACGCACGCACACAAGAGGATGATGCAGACCGTAAAGCGATAGACAAGCTGCCTTAGAGCCTCTTTCTGAACCTCATTCATCTTGTGCATAGAGAGTCCGTTGATGCGAATTGGCAGGTTCTTGCTATGCCCTGCGGCGACACCTGCCAAGCCAAAGCAAATGCCTATAACTGCAACAACCAGCAAAGATGACTTAGGCCCATACCCCATTGGACTTGAAAGGTTCAGCCCGAAATGGGTAGGTATCAGTGCAGGAGCCATATCATAGACATGAGCTGTAAGCATAACAAGTCCTACCAAGAGGGCTAAAATCATGAAATCCTTGCTGTATTTCTGATTCACTTGTTTGTTTTCAGGTGTTTTCATCTCATCAATGATTATTTCATTCCATTGCAAATTTAGGCATAAAAAAATGATTTTGCAATGATTTTGACAAGAAAACAGCCCATAATTCTACGGATTATCAAGAAACACAAAACATCTTTGATAAACTATCATCACTGCAACTGTTACCGAATTATAAAAAAGAAACAAAACAAGAAGCAAAGAATGGATTTTTCATCTAAATCATGTAATTTTGTCATAGCAAATAAATTCATGTAACATCTAACGAAAAAATAAAAAGAAGATGAAGAAAATCAGAGCAGCAGTAGTAGGCTATGGCAACATCGGCCACTACACCATTGAAGCGCTTGAAGCCTCACATGACTTCGAAATTGCAGGTATCGTACGCCGTCAGGGAGATAAAAACAAACCTGCAGAACTGTCAGCCTACGACGTTGTTGACGACATTACGAAACTCAAAGACGTTGATGTGGCCATCCTTGCAACGCCAACTCGCAGCTGTCCGGAATATGCAGAGAAGATCACTGCATTAGGCATCAACACCGTTGACAGCTTCGATATACACACTTCTATCCTTGACTATCGTACCAAACAGATGGCAAACAACAAGAAAACCAATACTGTAAGTGTCATCTCTGCAGGCTGGGATCCGGGCTCAGACTCTATCGTTCGTGTGCTTATGGAAAGCCTTGCGCCGAAAGGTTTAACCTACACCAACTTCGGCCCTGGCATGTCAATGGGTCACTCAGTGTGTGTACGTAGCAAGGAAGGGGTAAAGAATGCGCTTTCTGTTACTATCCCATTGGGCGAAGGTATTCATCGCCGTATGGTCTATGTAGAACTTGAAGACGGTGCAAAACTCGAGGATGTGACCGCTGAAATCAAAGCCGATCCCTACTTTGCACATGATGAAACCCACGTATTTGCAGTTGCCTCAGTCGATGATGTACGCGACATGGGCCATGGTGTAAACCTTATTCGCAAAGGTGTTTCAGGCAAGACGCAGAACCAACGATTGGAGTTCAACATGAGCATCAACAATCCTGCACTCACCGCTCAAGTGCTTGTCAACGTGGCACGCGCGTCAATGCGTCTGCAACCGGGCTGCTACACGATGCCTGAAATCCCCGTCATCGACATGCTTCCAGGTACGCGTGAGGAGATTGTGGCAACGTTGGTGTAACACGGTTTCAAGCCAATCGGCCCTGTTTTCCCTATAAAAGACAAAACAAAGTCATTGACTGACAAGAACTATAAACAGGGAGAAAAGACAGGTATAGCATTTGCAGGCCCATCTTTATGACAGCCCAAAACAGACAAGGACACATGAAGTATATGCCCAAAACGCATTAACATCTTTTATGGAAATACTCAAAAAAGCGGACAAACTCAATTTGTCCGCTTTTCCATTCTTATTCTATTGGCAGCTAATCTCATTCATTTCAACCTTTAATCTCTATCATATTGCACTGTAATATCAGCCATATCGCGAGACGTTTTGAGGCATATTGCAACACTGTTTGACGCAGATTACATGGGATTTTGCAACAAGACATGAAAAAGGGGAAAGCACTTTCACACTCTCCCCGACACAAAGATAATGATTTTTACAGGCGAATGCAAATTCAACCCGAAATTAATTTACACATAACTACATTTCAATCAACCTCTATCCCCAATGTATAATACGCTTCATCTTTCAGTTATCAAAACCCATGAAAACCACACCCTTGTTACTTTTTCATTTTTCTTGCCAAACTTTCTCTTGCATATATGAGCATAATTGAACAGAAATGATTACCTTTGCAGCGTTAAATCAAAACATAATCAAAATATGGACGATTATCACGCGGATACATTTAGTTTGTAGGCGTGAGGTTTAGTATGATGCTAATCCCCACACCTTATTAATTAACGGAGATTAGCAACAATGAGAAACTATTGGAATATCAATGAGAATTTGAGTGCCATCAAGGAATGGCAGCCCAATTGCTGGATACAAGTTACATGCCCTACGGACGAAGATCAGGAGTATCTTCAAGATACTTTCCATATCCCCGACTACTTTCTTTCCGACATTAGCGATACCGACGAGCGTGCCCGTTATGAATATGATGACGGCTGGATGCTCATCATTCTGCGTATCCCATACGTGAAAGAGGTGCGTTCGCGCACGCCATATACCACGGTTCCATTGGGTATTATCCACAAACGCGATGTCACCATCACGGTTTGTTACTACGAAACCAACATGATGTTAGACTTCGTAAGCTATCAGCAGAAGCGGCGTGAAGGCTTTACCGACTTTGTGGATCTCACTTTCAGACTGTTTCTTTCAAGTGCAGTATGGTATCTGAAACGACTCAAACAAATCAGCACACTCATTGACAAAGCCAAGCATAATCTCGATCAGGATGTGAACAACGAAAGTCTGATTGGACTGAGCAGACTACAGGATTCGCTCACTTATTTCATCACTTCAATCCGTGGGAATGAGAACCTGTTGCAGAAACTGAAGTTCAAACTGCAGGTGGATGAACTCGATGCAGACCTCATTGAGGATGTAGGCATTGAGATGACACAGGCTCGTGAAACGACAAATATTTATTCGGACATTCTCAAATCGACGATGGAAACCTACTCAAGCATCATCAACAACAACATGAACACTGTGATGAGAACGCTGACTTCGGTGAGTATCATCATGATGTTTCCCACACTTATCTCGAGTCTTTTCGGCATGAACCTTGTCAACGGCATGGAAACCAGTTCTTATGGTTTTGCCATTGCACTGATACTTTCAGTTGTCGTGTCGGGTGCTTCATGGTGGTTTTTGCGCCATAAACGCCTGTTATAGACCGCAAAAAGAAAAAAACTTTGATTTAATTAGGATTTTCCGCTTTTTTTATTTAAGTTTGCATAATGTTAATAATTGCATTATGCAATGAAAAACTCAAATCATAAACTAATTCAGTGACATGATGGACTCTCAAGAAAACACCCTCAAAGAGGGAACAATAAGTGATGAGCAGCTGGCAAAGGAGACGCCGGTTGAAGTAGAAAATGCAGCAAAAGCCCCTGCCGAACCCAACAACTACAAGAGCAAGGCAGAGGTTATTGAACGACTGAAGGAAATCGTTGGCAATGAGGAAAACCCCACAAAAGACGAACTCGACCATCTAAAGACTTCATTCTATAAGCTGCATATCGCTGAGCGTGAAGCACAACAGAAAGCTTATCTTGAGGCTGGAGGCGACCCCGAAAAATATGTCTTGATCCCTGATGAAGACGAAGAGGTGTTCAAGGCAGAGATGAGTGTCATCAAAGAACGTAGGGCAAAACTCTTCCTGCAGCAGGAAGCAGAGAAACAAGAGAACCTGCAAAAGAAGCTTGACATCATTGAAAAGATTAAGAATATGGCTACTTCGCCTGAAGAAGCCAATAAGAATTATAACGAATTCAAAGAGCTGCAACAGCATTGGAAAGAGATAAAGAACGTGCCTGCAGACAAGGCAAACGAGCTGTGGCGCAACTATCAGCTCTACGTGGAGCAGTTTTATGACCAGCTTAATCTCAATCGTGAAGCCCGCGAATACGACTTCAAGAAGAACTTGAGCATAAAGACGCATCTGTGCGAGGCAGCAGAAAAGCTGGCCGAAGAGACCGATGTAATCAGTGCTTTCCATCAGTTGCAGGAACTGCATCAGCAATATCGCGAGACAGGGCCTGTGGCTAAAGAACTTAGAGAGGAGATTTGGACACGATTTAAAGCGGCATCTACGGTTATCAATAAACGCCACCAACAGCACTTCGACGAACTGCGCGCGAAAGAAGAAGACAACCTTGCACGGAAAACTACACTCTGCGAACAAGTAGAAGCCATTGCCAAAGGTGAATATAAAGGTGCGAGTGAATGGGAAAAGAAAACCAAGGAGATTATCAATATCCAGGCTGAATGGAAGAAGATTGGGTTTGCTCCGCAGAAGATGAACGTCAAGATATTCGAGCGTTTCCGTGCTGCCTGCGATGATTTCTTTGCACAAAAAGCCGTATTCTTCAAGGAAATGAAGCAGCGCTTCAGTGAGAATGTAGCTAAAAAGCAGGCACTTGTAGAGCAGGCTGAGGCCCTAATGGAGAGTACCGACTGGAAAGTAACGACAGATAAAATGATTGCTTTGCAGAAAGAATGGAAGACTATTGGAACTGTTCCCAAGAAACTTGGCGATGAATTGTGGAGTAAATTCCTCACCGCCTGCAACAAATTCTTTGAAGCCCGCAATGAAGCGAATGCAGGAACTCGCAATGAAGAGCGCTCCAATCTTGACAAAAAGAAAGCTATCATAAGCCAACTCAAGGAACTTGCAGAGGGAGCTGTCGATGATTTACAGGAGAAAGTACAGGCTTTGGTAGATGAATACAGTAAAGTTGGGCATGTTCCTTACAAAGAGAAAGATAAGCTTTACCAACAATATCACGAAGTACTTGACAAGCTTTATAAGGATCTTCACATCACTGCAGCCAAGAGAAGACTGGATAACTTCAAGAATAATCTGAAGAATGTAGCTAAGCGTGGCGAGGAAGCTCTTGACAATGAGCGTGCCCGTCTGATGCGCCGTTATGAGGGATTGAAACAAGAAATCAACACCTATGAGAATAATCTTGGCTTCCTGAATGCAAGCAGTAAGAAAGGAAATAGCCTCATTGACGAGATGAACCACAAGGTACAGAGACTCAAAGACGATTTGGAATTGGTCAAACAGAAGATTAAAACAATAGACGCAGAGAATAAATAAAGCGCTGCATAAAACTTTAGAAAAGAGATGCATTTCATCCTAATGCATCTCTTTTTTATTGGATTGGCAAATCAAAAATCAGGGAGGGGCTACACAGCGAAATCCTTAGCAGAATGCTTTATTAATCCGGCAAAACGAAATGTACCGCTTTGGTAAAACGAAATGTGATTATTTTGTGTAAAACGAAATGTGTTTTTTTCGAGCGCACACGTGCAAGAAACGCCTCAAAAAATCTTTTATTTTGAGGCGTTTTTCTATTACAAATATTTGTATATCTCGCAGAAAATTACTATCTTTGTATAGTATATATTGGGACTTTACGCACTCAAACATTGAGTTCAAACCTCACCGTCTCATCACCATCAAGCAGCAACCTCGTGCGCTCCAAGTTATTCTCGTATATGTGCACGTTTCCGAGGTTCAGCGTTATGTTTTTCAGCGGCAGGTCTATCTGTCGCGACATGAGGTAAAGGTGGTATATATCTGCAGGTAACCCTAAATTAGCATCGCTGCTCCTTTGGTAGGCCGACAACACCAATTCTCCATCATCTATCTGGAACTGCACAAGGCTAAGGCAAGGAGCCTGATTACTCTCCGCATTGGTTTCACCAAGGAATAGCACATAATTCTTGCTGTTACGTTTCTCACGATTTATTTTCGCTATCAGCGGTGGCAGTTTCTCAAAGTAGGTCGGATAACTGTTCACCAGCACGCTTCCGCAATAGTCCCACCAGTTTATTCCAACCTCACGATATTTTTGCACCTGACGCTCGCCTTGCATGAACAGCTGCAGCTCATTTTTTAATTTCTTTCTTGCTATGCCGTGGCTCTCGAATATGTCGAGCAGGTCGACTGGAGATAATGACAGCTGCTCGTTGAGCAGGTAGCGGATACTGCCTTTTCTGTTATGTTGTGTCTTCCCTGAAACTATGATCCGCTTCAATATTTCGTGATATTTGTTCATCGTTCGAATGGTATTTGAACAGTATTTTTATAAAGCATGATATCCGTATAAGAAGCGTTATAGTTCATGTGGGCATTGAACTCCCTACGGTGGCAGTTCTCAAAGGGGTTGCCGATGAGCTTGTTTTTACCTATCCATTCACAAAGCTCTGTTATGGAGGATTTGTTTGAAGTGAAGTAGATGAAACGATGACCAGCAAGGATGGTTAGTATATCAAGGTAATCAGACAGTTTCCAATACATTTTGTATGTTTTGCTGTCTGTGCTCAAATATGGAGGGTCAACGAGGAACACCACATCGGGTATATTCTTGTACTGCTCGAACAGCTGACGATAATCACATGAGGTAACGGTCAGGCCGTCAAGGTAGGTATCGGCAAGTGGGTAATCGGTGGCTTTTATTCTGTTATATAACGTTTCTTTCGACAACTCTTCATAGCAGGTAGCGTATTTCATCGAAAACAGGAGCGAGCCTGACAGAGTGATATAATCGACATAACCGAAAGTGTGCTCATACTCGTGTATGCAGGAAAGGACGCTCCTACGCATGGCGCCTGCAATGGCTTTCTTTCTTGGATAATCGCACAGAATGCTGCGCAGCCTGGAGAGCAATGCGTTGGTCTGTGGAATGTGCTCTAATCGCAGCCTATAACCGTCGAAGTCATTATAGACTACGGTGGAGTTCGGCTTCTGATGCTTGGCGATATGTGACAACAAACCGCTGCCACCGAAAAGATCCACGAAGGTCGTATTGTCAGGGAACTGTTGGAGTACTTTGATGTACTCTTTGGCGAACATCCGCTTCTGTCCCTGAAATGGAAGCGGCGCTGAAAGATATTGTTTCTTCATCATTTTTGTTTTTTAGTGGCTTGCAAAGGTCGGCATATCCCGTAAAGAGAAAGAATATTCATCTACAATTATACTGCAAATACATTACACTCACGGTTCATCCGCTTTATAAGACTGTACACAGTACGCTCACTCACGGCGTAGCGGGTTGACAATACTAACACGATATAGGAAACCTTCTCACCGCGCAGACGTAGTTCTGTATAATCATTGTAAAGGGCTATATACTGTTCGTCTTTCAAGCGTATACCGGCCTCGCGAAGCCTTTTTATCAATTCCCTGTTAAATTTCAAGATGTCTATTATCTTCATAATCATATTTTTTGTATCTTTGCATCATCTCACTTACATAAGCGCAAAAAAAGAAGTGCCGCGACAAGGGTATTTGCCCCCGGTCGTGCGGTACTTCGTATTGCGTTAATATGTAGGTGAGATGACTATTAACAGGCCGGGGGCTTCTTTTTTCTACCCCCCGGGATGATTATTAAATTGGCTATATACTACATCGTAAGCCAATCAAGTTTTTCTGCATCTTCGAACGTTCTGTCCGAACCTTTGTACGCTTTGAGGAGTTCTGCAGCATCGAGCGGGTCGATTTTAACTTCAACCTCTTTTTCAGCTAACGATTTGAGATACTCCTCGCCTTTTTTGTTCCACGCAGCAAACCAGGTATTGATTTCAGAGATTTCCTGCTTTTCAGCATCAGTCATACCGCGCACATCTTCCTTTGCCCGTCGCTCAAGTTCCTGCGCCTCTTTCACTCGCTGTTGCATCTTCTCAAACTCTTCGTCCTGAAGTGTTGCTCGTACCTCCTCGATATCTTTGTCGTAGGCCTCCGCAATAGGGCGTAAAACTTTGAGGTCCTTCCATATTGCGAGCATGGCTTCATTGCTCATACCCCCCACTTTCAACGCCTTTAATGCTCTGTAGGCTTCAACTGCCTTAATCGTTTTTACTTTCATTTTTACTTTAATTCTTACTAAATTACTTTGTTATTTACTTTTCTTTTGCTTCTGTTGCATTGACTGTGCCGAGCTTCGCTGCGTTCGCCTTGCAGTACTTCACGAACTTTGCAACGTCGGTAACCACGCTGATGATTTCGTCTTCGTCAGTAGTCAGGTAACTGATGTTGATACCTCCGAAATGCGCGAAAGTCGCGAGAAGTTCTTTGCTGGCCTCGTTGCTGCTTACACTTCCATTTTCGATGTTTGCATACTTGTCGTTTTCAACCGAAACAACGGCCTTGATAGTCGTACCTGTACCTACAGCTTCAACACTTGCCTTGAAGCCTGCAATTGCTTTTACTTTTACTTCCATGATTGTCTATTTTAATTGATTAATAAAAGGGTTTAATTCTATAATATAAATTTCCTGCGTTACGGTCATGAACGTGTATTCAATCTTGTAGCGCTGTTCAGCCTTCAGGCCGCTAAAGATATGTGTGTATTTTGTTCCAGCTTCGATATCAGTAAAGGTGAACGCCTGCTCTCCTACCAGCATCGGAGATCCAAGCTCGCTTGTCGCAAATCTAAGTATGATATAGAAATTCTCATTGTTCGAAGTACGCACATAGTTGTCCTTTATCTCTACCTCTACGATAACACGTCCTCTGATGTCCTCACGCGCTTTAATCGAGAAGTAATCGTGCATCTGCTGTGCATCAGAAACGATTTCTACAGCTGACGGTCTGAAGTCATGTATCGTGTAGTAGGTAGTAGCCTGTACTGGAGGTATGTTGAATGCAAGCGCCCTGGAACAAAGGAAAATATAGGCTTTATAGCTGCCAGTTGCGAAAATCATACCCTGCATTTCCACGCTTGTTCCCCCGTCTTTCAGAGGTTTGTCAGACGTTTTGAAATAAGCAATCTGTCCTGCAGCATTTTTCAGTGCAAGCCCGAAATAAGCCTCCGACAATTTACCGAATTCCTGCAGCGTCAGTTCGTTTTCCGTACCAAGACTTTTTATCATCATCGTTGCGAATACGCTGCCATTTTCATTTGTCTTGCTTGTGACAAAAGGCCTTTTGAAAGGCGCAGTCGCAGCATGCTTGTAGCCTACGAAATCAGACAGCCGGTAAGGGCATGCAAATGTAGAACCTACTTTCACACGCGACCAGTTACTTTGTCCTTTGTCGTATAATTCTGTCAGACTTTGCAAAGTGCTGCTATGTGCGATTTTTATACCGCATATCCCAACCCCCTCAAAGTCCGCTCCCTTGAACCACGTTGCATTGTCACGCCATTTTCTATTTTCAAAATCGAACTCGTCTGAGGTAAAGGGCTTGTTCAGTTCCACGGGCTTGAACTTCGCCCACATATTTATTTTTTCACTTTTGCATAATGTTGCAAGGTCGTTACTCGTCTCACCGAGCACGGTCCTCACGTCCGCAATGCTGACAGGGGCCTGTATGATACCATTAATGATGCTCATTTTCAGTTTCCTTTCAATTTTTCAATTTCTGTTTCAAGCACTTTTATCCGCTTCTTTAACCGCTCGACCTTATCGTCCACCTGCACGGCTGCACCTAATGCGAGTGCAATAAGTCGCGTGTCGAGGTAGTTCAGCTTCAGATAGCCTTTTGCATCTGTGTAAACCATGTTCCTTAGAACGCTTCCTTTCACGCTCTGCGCAATAAATCCTATACTGTGCTCACCCGTGTCCTTGTAATCGAACTGCCAGGTTCCACCGAGCGAGCGAATTATCCGCATACTATCAACCTGCTTGATATTCGCTTTCAAACGCCTATCTGACGTGGTGTAAGCTGTTACGCCACCCTGCGCTAATACATTACCTGTAAAAATTGCAGTTCTGTCCCTGCTGATAACGAGTGCGTTCTGCCAGCCTTTGTTGTACACGTTAAATTGTAATTCATCACCCTCAAAAAGCGTGTAAAGTGGTCGGTCGTTGCAACCGAAATAAACAGTGTTAGAAGAGGATATGAACAAGGCTCGCTGATTGCCTCCCTCCTTATCTTTCAGGCACAGACCCTTGTTATTTGCAAGGTAGAGAAAGCTGTTCACAAACAGCTCATCAGATATCCGCATATTGCCGTTTACGTCAAGTTTGTAAACAGGAGTATTTGTACCAATACCAACGTTGTTTCCTGCTAAATGCAACAGATTATTGATATTCGTCACGCTGCTTAACTCCCCTGTGACATTGCCTGTACCGTCGAAATCCTGCCCCCAAATCTTGCGAGTTTGCTCAAGTTTTGTTGCACTGTTAACTTCACATTTAAGCAGCGTCCCGACATCAGAAGGCAGTTGCGGATAATAGTTGTTGTCACCATTCAAGGTGATATTGCTCTCTTCTAATACCGTGATGAATTTTGTGTAATCAAAATCATTGAAAGGGGCCCAAATTGAGAATATTCCCGTATTTACATTGTAATAAAACTGCAAAGCATTTACTATGTCATTAAAGCTGCCCGTTGCACGTATATCAGCATCAAAGGATGATAAAGTAGAATTTACACGAAAAAGAAGCGTTATAAATCCAACCCCTTTGTGACGCGATATCATCGCAAAAATAAGTTTGTTGATTGACCACGGATATACTTTTTTTGATTTTGAAATACACCGATAGCCACCTCCGGCACCACCTTCTGTACTGACATCTAAACTTAGCTGTGTGACTTTCCCGTCCGAAGTCAGAATTTTTGAGTAATGCTTACCTCCTACAAATTCAGAATTCAGGTTATGGATCATGCTCGTGTTCTGCATTGTTCCACCGGCAAGAGATAAGTACTTACCCGTCACAACATCATCGGTCAACTGTGAGAGCTTCGTCAGGTTCTTTTCATCCCAAATTTTTATCCATTTTGCATCTTTGATTTGCTTACCGTCAGCTTCATTCTTGCGATAATATACGCTTTCATTTCGCTGCGTAGGGAGTGCGAGTTGACTAATCCAGTTCACGCTGTCATTTTTAGACCAGTCCATCGAAATGATATGTCGCCAATCATCGCCAATTCCGCTCTTTGTAGTCATCACAGCATAATAGCCAGCCTCGTCTGGTGCGAAATTGACTTCTCTGTGCGTCTTGAATGTATCGATAATACCATAGCCGTCAACGGTTGTAGGCTTATCTCGCAGCTGCGAGAAAGCGTGCGTGTGTGATATGCTTGCAGCGTCGGTGATGCCGTACCCCTGCAGAGTCGTAGGCTTATTCAACAGAGAAGCAAAAGTGTGCGAATGTGCTGCAGGATTGAACTCATTCGGTTTGTTCCTGATAATTGACCAGTCCACCGAGGTCAATGCGCCACCCTCAACTTTCTTTAATCGCTCGTTAAGGTCGTTACCGAGGAACGCAGAGAGGACGGCTGCTGCCTTTGCAGTAGTGTAGTCGCTCCAACGATCCAGGCGCTCATACGACATACCGCTACCTCCGCCACCTTGCACGGCGCCTGCACCGAATGCCGTCAATCCACCTGTTGCATACAGCCCCGCAGCCTTTCTTGTATCCGAAACACGTGTCAGTGAAAGTGCGCCGCTTTTCTCATCATAGCTGATTTTAATATCGCCGATAGTGACACCCTTGAGGAAATTTATCAACTCCTTGGCTGTATCTTCCTTATCCTTGCGCAGGAACTCATCGTATGCAGGGCTGTCCTCTGCCAAGGCCCGCGCTTTATCGGCATAGGCGGCCCGGGCTGCATCGTTTGCCTGCAGTGCCTTGTCTGCCTGTTCTGCAAACGTAGCCTTGTCTGCCGACAGTGCATGCCGCACGTCGTCACTCTGTGTCCAGGGCGTAGTGCTGCCACCCCTGCCGGTTCCCTCAGCCCGCTTTCGGGCAAACATCTTGATATCAATCATTGCTGTCAATTTCCTTTAATGTCAGTTCTGCCGTTCCCTCTGCAAGGTTTCTGCTGATACCCTGCACAAAGAAATTCTTGTTTAGAAAATTATGCCTATAGTGCGCAAACGGATCTACAAACCCTCCGCGGATATCCGTCATGTGCTGTGTCATGATCACCCGTGGAGCATGATATTCCTGATAGTAGCTGTTCACATAGAGTTGCTCGGGTTTGGCCATGCTGTCTGTCATCCGACTGTAGAGCGTGAGTACGCCGTCACCACTGGCAGCGTCTACAGGCGTAGAGAGACAGAGGGCATTCTTGACACCTATCTGCATGCATTCGTCATGCGTCAGTGCAGAGGTAACCTTGAACTCAAGGTCATCCTTGCGGTTGCAGAAGGAACTCTGTGCAGCACTCATATATACGATGTCATGATCATCCCCGAGCAACTCCGTCTTTCCATTGTCACTCACCACCTTCACCTCGAAAGACTTTATCTGTATGGAACTCACGTGTGCCAGCAGTGGAATGGCATCCTCGGTCCACTTTGTGTGTCTGAAGAATGTAGGATGACGGCGTGTGATATCACTCCAAAGCACATTCACCGGACCAAGGACGATAAACCTTACCGCACCGCTCACATGGTCTCGTTTCCGAATAGGTATAGCCATACCTTCACTGTCTACGCCATGCTTCCAGCTGATGTTGTTCTGCAGGCTGTATTCGTGACCAATCAGTTTGTCACCAATTTTCGGGTCAAAACCTATGGTGAACGACTGCTGATAATATTCATCATCACTGCTGCACTCCGAGCGCTCCTTGTACTTGCGCCACTCGAAATCTTCCATCTGCGAGCCGCTTCCTGTCTCAACGACGCATTTGTCACCGATGATAAGCATACAGGCTATGAGTCCTACTTTGCTGATTTTATCAGTTCCGTCACCCACGCTGCTGTACTTGAACTCATACAGCTCGGGGGCAGTGTCTGTGAATGGATACCACCCACTATCGCCACTTTCGTCCCAGCGGGTCTCTTCATTATGTTTAGGGTCCGAGTATGTCTGTTTCCAGAATTTGCGCGTATAGTAGAGTCTGTCTCCTTTTTTGTTCTTTGTCACATTCCCTCTTACGTCAACCTTGCCTTCAGGTGGTGTTCCGCCGAACGGCATGAACACCCATTCCTTAGTCCGGAGGTCGTAGTATTTGGCTGTTACTTTCACGGTTGGGTTCAGGAGCATTTTCCCTGAAAACACAATATAGTTCGTTGTCTCCTCATCGACAGGGGAAAACATCCCCCCGGAATGCTGACTCACATAAGTGGCATAAGGAATGGCACTGCGAAGAGCAGACTCGTTCGGATACGCCTCTGCAGCACTGTTCTTTCCGTTACCGTTCACCGACAGCACCAGGACATTGTCCATGTTGATTTTCGACACGGGGCTGTTGTCTTTTCTGGCCATGGCCCGCTCCACCTTGCCATAGGAAACGAGCGCTGCCCCAAGGTTCTTGCCGAGCCACTGCAGCAACGCCTGCTGGTCCTTACCGCCACGGCCGAAGTGAACCATGAGTTCCTCACCGCTGCCAGTGCCCCCATGCATGGGGAAACGCCACGAAACATGATGCTTCAACCACACATACCAATCCACGATGCTTCCATCATCATAGTCGGTATCACCTTCAAGCACCAAATCTCTGAAACCTCTATAGGCTCGTTTTCCATCGCCTAAGCTGATCAGTTCTGACATGTATTTCTGCCGTGCTGCGAAATAACTCCCGAGCGCACTTTCCTCCAGCGGGCTTTCGATGAGACTTTCCATTTTCTCAACCTTACAGGTCAGCAGCAGCTGGTTGTAGATTTCGCCGACGCTGATGGTGGTATCCGTTCCTGAGACCTTATCTGTCGTTATCCCTATCAGTCTGTGAGGTGTAGTCAGAGGCTTGTTGCTGTAAAGGTCTTTCCATGCGATGTTTTCTGCCTTTTTTACATTCTCCCATGAAAACAGATAGAAAGAAAAGCCCTGCTGTACGATGTGCAGGTTAAGGTACTTCAGCAGTTCCGTCAGCACCTCTTCTGCCGTCCATACATTGTCTTCGTTATCCGAGAGGAACAACAGCTCATGAATGCCTATCTGTGAGAAAATACCGAACGCATTCTCCGATTTGCTTACCCCGATGCTGCCGTCATAAAAACAAGCCAGACTTTGATTTCCCTGAATATCAAGATTATCCGACAGACCAGACAGCAGCTCACGGATGATATCTAAGAAGCTGCGCTGTCCCGCTTTCTCTTTCACCTCCTTATAGGTGATACCCTGCACGCCGACATTTCGGTACTTGGAATATTGCAGGGCCGTCAGCACGTTGATACAGCTGAGTTCTATTTCGTCTTCTTCCTCATTATAAGGTTGCGAATAAGTCTGCGGTTCTATAAAGCCGGCAAAGAGGCATTCTCCCTCGCGATAGATATTTACTACAGCATCACGGCAGGAAGCACAGAACAGGTCGGGAATGAAATTCTTTACCAGCAGGCGTACGGTAGCCTGATATTTGAGCAGTACATCAAAGGTGTCGCTGACCTGGCTTTCAATCTCAACGGGGTCATCCGTCCAGCTGACGCCGCAGCCTTCGGTACCGATTTCAACTTCATTCGTGCGGTCGCCCCGAGTGAGGATATGTACCTCTATGCGCTCGTTCTTTTCGTTATAGAAGTGTCCGTGTATGTACATTTTTATCTTTTTACAGTTTGATATTTGTCTTCCGTCTGCTGATACGTGTCTCGTTGGCCAGTGCCAGAACGAGGTCACGGCCACGCAGCCTGGCCTCCAATCGTCCGCCACCGTTGCTTTCACCGCCGATGAGCGATTTCAGCTTATTCAGCGGTGCAATTACCTCCGGGTTTGACCGTGCCCCGGCATATTCGCCCATGATCGAGAGTGTTGGTCCGTAAACGATGCCACCGTCGGCAAACGGTGTAACACCGTTGATGAAGTTAAAGAGGCGACTCTGCTGCGCCCCGTTGAGTATCATTTCGCCCGAGTTCACACGAGCCAGCAATTTGTCGCCGCTTGGTGAGGAGCCGCCCACAATGCCACCATTTGCAAAGGCACCGCTGACGGATGCCAGGGCAGCAACGACAGCGGCCACACCTGCGGCAATGGCAATGAGGTTATAAGGGAAAGGCATGCTTGCACCGCTGGCTGTAGCACTGGCAATGGCTTCACCACTTTTAGCAGCAGTGTTGGTAATTGTCGCAGCCGTATCAGCAGCCGTGGCAGCAGTGTGTGTTGCTGTCGCTGCGGTTTCGCTGGTTGTTGCAGCAGTTTTCACTTGACTGGCTGCCGAACTCATCTGTGTCGTAACTGTCATGGCCTTGATAAGGTCTACTACGCCTGCAATGCCCTGGAAGATCTGTATTGCACCATCTACCACACCCGCGAGTGTCTCCCACGCATTACGGCCACCTTCAAGGGCATTGGTCATCGATGAGATACCGCCGGCGACACCTTTCGTGTTGCCCCATAGGTTCTCGAAACTCGCATCGCTCTTTCGCAGCACTTTTTCATATTTCTTGTAGGAGCCGACGAGTTTCTCTACCTCCCCGCGCTGACTCTTATCAAGCGGGTTCTTGGTGTCACGTAGCATGTCCTGAAGTTCCTTGATGCGCTTCTTCACACCGTCAAGGCCCATTACCTTGAGTTCCAATTTCAACTCTTTTGCGTCCATGCCGTTCAGCTTTGCGGTTTCGGCATGCATTTCAGGCAGGCGTGTCATGCGGTTCAGTGCCTCCCGTTTCTGCTCCAACGCCACAATGACCTCACCAATAGTGCTGATTTCTTCTCCCGAGGCCTTCTTCTGCTTTGCCTGATAGTAGGTGATAGCTTCGTCGAGCTTCTCTATCGTGTTCAAGCGGCTGATATCCTCCGGAGCCTTCAGACCGGCAAGGGTTTCGTCCCACTTCTTCTTCAGGTCACCAAGGGCATTAATCTGCTTCTGTATTTCCACACGCTCGGTGTCCGTGGCCGTCTTGAGCAAATCATTGTAATATTGTAGTTCTTCTTCTAACTGCTTGTAGGTGGTAATCTTGTCTATCCCTATATCAACATGTGCATTCCGTTCAAATGCCGTTTTAAGGTCGTTCAAACGATTAATTTCCTTATCTATCCCCGCCAAAGAACTTTTACCGGCTTTCTCACGCAGGGCCTGCTGATAAGATATTTCTGCATTGATATCCTCCAGGGTTTCCAATTCCTTAGGACGTTGTGCATGTGCCTCTATCTGTTTCAATAAATCCTGCTGCTTCTGAAGTTTGGCTATCTTCTCGGCATATAAGGCCATAAGCTTTGTTTCGGTACCCTTAGTGGTTTCAAGTTTGTTCTGATAGTATTGGATATTATTGCCAAGTTCCTTATAGCTGCTCGCGCCTTCTATCAGATGCTTTCCACTATATTTATCGCCTTCCCCCTTCTTTTTACCTGTACCCTTACTGCCGCTTTTGCCGTTCTGCGCCTTGTTAGCTTTCAGAGCAGCAATAACGTTTGCTTCCTGGGCCCTGGTATTCTCTTTGACGGCTTTCGTTTTCTTTTCAATACCTTTTGTGTCTCCATCACCGATGCCAAGGAATTTCTTTACCCATTCCCAAGCGGTCTTGACAACCTGACTTGCCTTTTCAAAAGCTTTTACCAAAGCATCCCACACAATAGCTGCCAAGTCTTTGATGACACTCCACACTTGATCACAGATATTTCGAAAAGTCTCACAGTGATTATAAGCTTCATACAAGATAAATATCAACCCCGCTATGGCCATTACAATGATTCCTACAGGGTTTGCCATCAATACGGCATTCAAGGCTATCTGTGCCACTTTCCATGCATTGGAGGCTATGGCAACAACTTTAGATACGGCAGCCTGCGCAAGCGTAGCAAGGCGCATGGCTTTTAATCCGCCTATCACGGCCATTACACCAGTCCTCAATTGCGACAGACTCATGATAGCCAGCCCTGTATTAGCAAGAAACTCCATGTAAGGAGCAGAACTGCTTGCAATACTACCGGCCCAGTCCAACATCGATTGTAACTGGTTCTTAAACATCTGGTTTGTACTCTCACCTGTACTCGACATACGCTCAAAGGCTTCATCAATAGTACCCGCAGAGTCACTCATGGCTTGAATATTCTCCGAAAACTTATCTTTCTGTTCACCCGTCAGAGCCCCCAGTACGCGTAAAGCCTCTGCACTGCCAAACAGCTGACCGTAGATGGTCTCTTTCAACTGCCCGGTTCTCGCAGAATATTCCGAAATGCTTGCATCCAAGCCTTGCAGGAAATTTTCAAGACCTCCTGCAGCTTTCACACTTGCAGCATTGAAACCTATTCCCATGGCGTTGGCAGCCTGTGTAGCTTCACTCGAAGGTTTTATAAGTGCATTCAAAACTGCTGCCAACTGCGTAGAGACCTCTGCTGTATTTCCTGTTACGCCAGTCGTCGTTGCAAACACGGCCATCAACTCATCCATCGTAACTCCCAGCTGGGCGGCACTTCCACTCACGCGGGGCAGAGCCTGGCCTAATTGTTCAAAACTTGTTACACCGTTCTTGGCTGTCATCTGTATTTTATCTTGGATATCGCCGGCAGCATCCCAGCTCAGACCATAGTTCTTGATGAGTGTAGAAGTAACGGTTACGGTTTGCCCAAGGTCAGCAATACCACCGACAGCTGCCTTACTTGATTTCTCCAAAAAAGTTATCCAGTTATCCTCGGGGACACCATTTGAAATGGTTTGATAAAGACCATTAGCCAATTCTTCTCGTGCTAATGGTATATTCTTGCTTAGGCCTACGATTTTATCGGTAAGGTCATCAAAATCCTTACCACTCTTCCCTGCCATAGTATTAGCGCCCTGCATTGCAGTCTCGAAACTGTTAAAGGGTTCGGCAATACCTGTCAGCATACTACGTAACTGATCAAGAGAGCGAATGGTATTGTCAAAGACAAGACTCTTAGCAGCCAGTGTCTTGAGCTGTTCACCACTCCGTTTTGCCTGTTCGCCGATATCTGACAGCACATCTTCAAAATTCGTTGCTTCAACAGTCAGCTTTTTGAGGACACTACCATCGTCACTCTTCAGCTTAATCTGAAATTCTACAGCTTTTGCCATTGTTTCTTGTTTTTTTTATTATCTTTGTCTCAACACCATAAACAGTACTTATGTCAGCAATCCATTGGACACCCGTTTTCAGACTCATCAGCGAGCATCCCATTGCTTCGGTCTTCACCGTAGCCGTCTGCCTTGTTGCCTTTGTCCTCGGTGCGCTTTTCTGCCTCGGGGTCCTCAGACATAAATAGTCTTTTTTATTTCAGTCCTGCAGCACGCTTGGCTTCTCGGTACCGCCGCTTCAATTCTTCTTCGCTCACATCTTCCCGTTCCTTTCTTTTCGTATCTTCCTCCCAAGGGAACTGCATCACGTCTTCAGCCGAAAGCGTATGCTTTGAATAAGGCTGCAGCATACAGAGGCATGCCATGCGCAGGCGTTCCCACTCGCCGTGCTGCTCATTCTCGTGCCATTCATGCCAAGACTGCCAGGCTGCCTGAAACTCCGAAGGGGTGCACCGGCAGAAGTCATCCAGACTCATTCCCATGCACCCCAACGCAATTCCTTGCAGTTCCTCAATGCCTACGGCAGGGGTTTCACCGTCGTTTTTTTTTCGGCATCGCCCACCTGGGCATAGAAAGTATTCAGGCTGTCGGGTTCCAGGGAGTCTGCAAAGGTTTCGAAGTCCATTTCAAAAGTCACATCGTCGGCCTTGCATGCACTCTGCACGCAGCAGTAGATGAACTGCACGAGTTCGCGGATGTCGGTCTGCTTGAGCTCACTCACATCCTTACCCACCATGTGCTTGAAACGCATCATTGCGCCCATGGTCACGCGGCAGGGATATTCCTTGCCGCCGACCGTCAGTTTTAAGATTTGCTTTTTCATAACGTAACCTTATTAATGTTATGAATGGCCGCCGCCACCCTGCTTGGGTGTCGTTGCTTCTGTCAGCCCATTCCCTTGTTTCTCCACCTTTCCGCAGTTCTCCAAGTTCAGACTGTACTTGCCGTCATCTCCGGCCTGACCGTCAAGTTCCAGTGAAGTGATGATGTACTTACCCTTGTAGCCACCGGCTGCCTTACCTGTACGCTTGTCACCGTCGCGCAGACCGTAGGCAGCATCGACGGGCTCGCCTTTCAGCATTTTTTCTTTGAGCTGATCATAAGTTGGCGTATCATCATCACCATCGGTCAACACACAACCGTCAGCAGAGATGCTCTCCGAAAAGCTCTTTACATACTTTTCCTTCCACTTGCCGCTTGCGGCTTCCTTGGTCACGCGCTCACCGGTTTCCGTAGATGTACTGACCTTACAGCCCGTTGAGAAACCGAGGGCCTTGCCGTCAACGCTCAGGATGAGGTTGGTTCCGTCTAAAACACTTTTTGCCATATCTTTTTTCTTATTAAAATTGTTGATACTATGCCGGCCGCCAACCCGACGATAAAGGCGGTGAATAATCTTTTCAAACTCCAGGGCTGCTGCGTCTTGATTACCTCTTTCTGCGTAGTCATCACCTGCTCTGCAGCTGACAGCTGCGCCTGCATCTCTTCGATGCGTTGCTCGTAGCGTGCACACTGCACCTCAAGACTGTCGCATCCGGCTTCGATGATAATCCGTGCAGGGCTTCCTTTGTCTGTCGTGGGCCGTCGGCTCACTTTCACATGCGCCTGTCCCCGGCGAGCCGTGTAGCCTGCACCTGCGGGCAGAAGGGCAAGACTGTCTTCAGCTACGCTTAGCGTCACCCGTGACTCGGGCACCGTCACCCGCTGCTGCCACCGCTTGAGGATGTTCGTCTGCCGTTCGGCTTCCTTCACTGCGCTGACGTGTTCTGTGCGGCTTTCCCTTGTCGCTGTCTTCACTGAGCGACAGTTCACCGCTGACAGGGCAAGCAGCACGATGAGGACAGAGCTGGATAGCCTCGATAGCCCGCGAGAGGCGGTTGAGGGCACGGCGTGTCTTGTCGTTCTCGCCGCGGAGTTCTTCCATTTTCTCATAATTGATGCGGTTTTGTTTATGAAGACCTACAAGTTCAGCACTCACCATATCGTACATCTGCTTGTAGGTGTCTTCCACTTTCTTCTTTTCTTCCACCGTCCTTAAGCGGCGGTTCGCAATCCAGGCAATGGCAGCACCGATACCGCCCGAAGGGATAGCCCATTGCAGGATTTGGAATATAGTCTCTGCCATTGTCGTTGGTTTTTATCGTTAAACTTGTCGGATGCCTATCGAGCGCAGCCAAGTTGGAACATCGAAACTCGGACATGCTTTGCCGGGATTCAATTCATGATGCCCCACGATATGGATCTGCGGGAACCGCGCGTGGAAGTCCTCCACATAGCGTTTCAACGCTTCGCGCTGCGCCTCGGTGCGCGTATCTTTCGGCTTCCCGGCTTTGTCGCAGCCCCCCACATATACAATATGTCGGCTCACGCTGTTATAGCCTGCAGCACCGTTGGTCACCTCCCATGAGTCCACCTGTGCGTCCTCATTGTTATTAACGAGTCGCTCCACGCTTCCGTCCAAGTGCACCATGTCTGTATAGCCTACCTGCTTCCAACCACGGCCTGCAGGAGGGGGCGCAGTGTGCCAGCGGCGTATTTCGTCCGCGCTCACCTCACGCCCCTCGGGGGTGGCCGTGCAGTGGATAACGAGATATTGCATTGGCTTGCTCATTCAATTCTTACGATTAAGAAGCCTTATATCCGCTCATCATCACTACGCCGGCATCTTCCTTCTTGGGCATGCAGAGGAAGTAGTGTCGGAAGTTGATCTTGTTGCGCTGGTACTCAGGGTCGGTTGCTGCCTCGCTGTAGTACATCTTCGTCGAGCCTGTCGCCTTGAAGACGCGCGGTGTGTAGAATGCGAACGAGCAGTTGAACTCGCCGTCCCCGGCAGCCACGCCCAGGTTCTTCTTCTTTCCTGCCTGTGTGTAGAGCGGCGTATTGGCATACTCATAGACATCGAAGCCATAGAGTTTGCCCACCTTACCCGTAGCGCGGTCGATATTGTACTGCTCGCGGAAGGTCTGACTGGCGAGCAGCAGGTCGTTTGCATGATCCGGACAGAGTACCAGTCGGCGGTTCTCAGCAGGAACCCCCAATTTATCCATTGCAGATTTCAATGCTACCACGTCGGCCATTGTCAGACGCAGACGCCCTGTCGTGGCATCACGTTCACCCGTGGTCTTCAGCACTGGGGTCTTAGCGGTATCCTGCTGTGCACAGAGGGCATGAGCGGCTTTTGTAAACTTAGAGTCGTTAATGGCATTACCATGTGATTCCTTCACGCGAGCCATCTTGTCGTAGGAAGCCGCATAGAGTTCATCGTCGGTGATAGGGGTCACCTTGGTCTGAAACTTATCCAACTTCACGGCGATATCCTTGTCGGACAAGGCCTGCGTTGGAATCGGATAGGTCGTGTTGTTGATAAGCACATCAGGGTCCACACCTACGTCTACCAAGTGAATGACGTCGTTGTTCACGATGCTGCTCTGGTCGGGAACGCCGTCCAGCCACGAGCCTTCCAACCCACCACGCAGCGATTTTACCAACTCGCCCGTCCACACTTCTGTAAAGACACCTGCACGCAGGGCATCCTTGGGCAGACATGCACCTACGGCAATGGCAATCACATTCAATGCCACCGCACCTATCCAGGGCGCAACGCCTACAGCTAAGGCTATCAAACCTCCTACAACCACATTGACCAGCAATGCAATCATTAATTTCATAACTAATCTCTTCATGTTACTCATTTTTTTACTTTTACTTTCTTACTTTTATTTCTTTGCCTTTCAAAGTTCGCATTTCATGCCGTACTCTGCCTCGTAGAGCTTCTTGTACTCCTCCACGTTCTCGGCACGCAGCTTCACAAGTTCGTCAGCCGGTACTTCACTGAGTTTCGTGTAGGTCTTTTCACTATCTGATACAGGGGCACTTCCATGATGCCCAAGCATTGAAGACAGCTTCACCTGTGGCTTCATAGCCTGCAAGGTGTTTTCCAACTCCTCGGTACCGATCTTCTTGCCCAGCTCCACAAACTGTTCCTTATGCTGCGCGTCAAGACGCTTTTCAGCGATAGCATTGTCAACCAACTGCGCAATACGCGCTTCTGTGAGCTTCTGTGCCTCCGCCTTTAAGGTGTCGTTTTCCTGCTGCACGGCCGTCAGCTGTGCCAGCTTCTCGTTAATCTCTTTCTCCGTTGCCGTTTCCGGCAGCCCCAACTGCAGGGCAATGACTTTCTGTTCCATGTCTTCTTGATTTTGATTGTTATTTTGATTGATAAGGGGGAGCCCGCAGGTTCCGTCCTTACTTAAAGTTATCCGCTTCCCGTCTTTTTCCAGTACGATTGCATCGTCATTGGCCCCCACATCGGCCACGCTCACCTCGATGAGGCGACTCTTCGTAATCGTCGGACGAGTCTGTCCGGGTACAAGCATTGTAGGGTCTTCGCTGGTCTCAATAATCTCAAGCCCTGCACTGACCATTCGAAGGCTGCCGAACTCGAACTGCTTCTGACAGCGCTCACTCTGTTCCGAAGCGCAGTCGAACATCAGTTCTCCCGTTATCTCATCATTCTCCACCTTCGGGTCTTTCACGTAGCCCACCACATTGCCGCGCTCATGCATATATAAAAGTACGGGGTTTCGCTTGTACTGTTCCACATCAATGCCTGCTGTCAGTACGCGAAAGCCGTAGCAGTTCAGGCTTTCATTAGAAATTCTTACTCTTTTTCCCATTGTTTTGTAAAATTTGATGCTGCAATATTACAAGTTAATCCACAGCAGAGCAAATAACAGTGCAAGCATTGCAGTATAGTATGCAAGCATTGCACACTTTCTTTTAAGTGTCAATATTTTAGACCAATTTTGCAGGCATAATTCAAACATTATTATAGCGAAATGACAAAAGAAACTGAAAAGAAAAAATCGCTCGCCCGGTCACTCTATCTCTCGGGAATGGAGCAGAATGAGATTGCCGAAAAGGTAGAAGTCTCGCGTATAACCATCTCAAGGTGGGTGAATAGCGAGGGGTGGAAGGAAGCGCGTGCCGCAAAGAATATCTCGCGTCCTGAATTAGTGAACAAACTCTTGCTCACCATTGACGGAATGATAGAGAATGTGAATAAATCGAATGATCCTACACTTGTCGGTTCATTAGCTGACAAGCTGTCCAAGCTCTCATCAACAATTGAGAAACTTGATAAGAAGGCAAATGTCATCGACGCTATAGAAGTGTTTATGGCATTTAACCGGTGGATACAGGACCAAGCCTCCTACGACCCGGAGATTACCCCCGAACTCATCAAGGCGATTAACAAGTATCAGAATAAGTTCCTCATGGAGCGTATGCAGAACCCGTCTACATTATAATACACAACAAGTATGGCTACGATTGCAGAACTCAAACAGATGCAGCTGGAGTGGCAGGAACACTGCCGGCAGATACAGAGCATCACAGACACGAAGAGCCTCGTCCGCGAGACGGCCGTCGAGAAAGAGCGGCGTATCCGCAGACTGCAAAAGGACTATGCCGCCTTTTGCGAGTATTATTTCCCGCATTTCCTGCAACAGCGTGACAAAGTCACTGGTGAAGTCGTGCGCATCGTACACAATGCACCCTTTCACAATGCTGCTGCACTGAAAGTGAAGAACACGCCTAATTTAAAAGCGGTGTTTAAGTGGCCGCGTGGACACGCTAAGTCCACGCATATGGACATTTTTACACCGTTGTGGCTGATGTTCCAGCCTAAACGCCTGATTGACTTCATGGTCGTTGTCGGCAAGTCCGAGGACAGTGCAAACCGACTCCTTGGTGACATTCAGGCGGAGCTCCAATACAACAAGCGTATCATCGCCGATTATGGAAAACAGATGTCAATGGGCGACTGGACAGAAGGGGAGTTCACCACTAAGGACGGAGTGCATTTCCTGGCGTGTGGACGTGGGCAGTCACCGCGTGGTTTGAGAAAGCGTGAGTCACGCCCGGACTATATCGTCATCGACGACCTCGATGATGATGAACTTTGCCGTAACCCACGCCGCGTGCGCGAGATGACGGACTGGGTGAAGGAAGCCCTTTTCGGTGCACTTGACGTAGGCCGTGGACGCTTTATCATGGTGGGAAACCTTATCTCAAAGACCTCGGTACTGGCTGACATCTGCAAGACCAAAGGCGTACATGTGTCTGAGGTGAAGGCCGTCGACAGTGAAGGCAACCCTACATGGCGCGAAAAGTGGACAAAAGAGGAGGCCCGTACTTATGCTGAGTTCGTGGGCTACCGCGCATGGGAAAAGGAAATGATGCACAACCCCATCACTGAAGGTACGGTCTTCAAGCAGGAATGGATTAAATATGCCAAGCACCCGGCATGGCGCGACTTTGACGAACTCGTACTCTATATAGACCCGTCGTGGAAAAGCAAGAAGACAAATGATACCAAGGCGGCGAAGCTGTGGGGTAAATATAAGTGGCAACTGTGGCATCTGCGGGCCTTTGTCAGGAAGGCATCTGTGGCAGAACTCGTACGCTGGTGCTACGACCTTTACGAGTGGAGTCTTGAAAAGAATATCTCTATCCGCTTCATGATGGAGGCCAGCTTCATGCAGGACATCATCCTTGATGATTTCACAATAGAGGGCACCCAACGCGGCTATCAGCTACCCATCACGGGCGACAAGCGCAAGAAGCCGGACAAATTCCAGCGCGTGGAAGCTATCAGCCCGCTATGGGAGCGTGGTTTTGTTTTCTATGACCTTTCGCAGAAAGAAGACCCGGACATGCAGGCGGGCATTGCGCAGACGCTGGCATTCGAAAAGGGCATGAGCGGCAACGATGATGCCCCCGACGCAGACGAGGGTGCAATCTGGCAGTTGCAGCGCACCACGCGGCAGGAAAGTTTTCAGCCACAATTCAGTAAAAGACAAACCTCAAAAAACAGTTGGTAAAATGAAAAAATTGATTAAAGACATCATTTTTGCTTGGAAGTTCAAGCGTGCAGTCAGGAAAGCGGACTATCTGCGTCACATTACGCACCGCAAGTACATGGTCATCGTAATCAAGGGAAGACTTGAAGTCATTTCCAAACAAGATATCAAAAAGTTCGTCGCAGGCGGAGTATTCCGCAAGGGAATGACCGCCGCCGACATCGAACGTAAAGCATTATATATAACATTGTAGCTTATGTTTGTAACAGATGAAGACTATCGGGTAGTAATCGGCGAAGCCGCTTTAAAAGTTGTTTCGCAGACCTCAGCCGACATACGGGCTAACGCCGAGCGAGAGGCCATGGAGGAGATTGCAGGGTACCTACGCCCTGTATACGACACCGAGGCCACGTTCAAAGCTGAAGGTGATAACCGCAACCGGCTCATCGTCATGTATGCCTGCGACATCGCACTCTACCACATGACGGCCGCCATGCCCCAAAAGATGGGCAGTGAAATCCGAAAGGAACGCTACGAGCGGGCGATTAAATGGCTTGAGGGTGTACAGGCGGGAAAGATTATTCCCGCGCTTCCCGTGGCCACGGATGCCGCAACGGGCGAACCTTCCGGGACGGGCGTAGTGTGGCATTCACAAAAGCCCCTCAGACATAACTGGTAATAACCCATTAAAGTAATTTCTATGAATATCAGAGATATTTTTTCCTCGCTTCGTGGCCGTGACAATGACCACATACTTCGCACCCCTTACGGCACCTTCAACCTTGCCAAGGACGATGAAAAGGCGCGCGTGAAGCACGTCATCATGCAGCTTCAACAGACCACCGACGCCCTCACGCGAAAGGACATCGCCGACTGGCGGCGTGCGTGGCAGGCAGCGATCAACATCGACAACCCCAACCGCAGTCCGCTCTACGACATCTACCGTGACACCGATGCCGACGGGCATTTGTCAGGGTGTATCCGGCAACGCGAGGGCTTCGTCATGGCAAAGTCGTTCAAGATTGTAGATGACAAAGGAGAGGACAAACCTGAACTGCTCGACTACTTCGACCACGCGTGGTTCAAGGATTTTTGTCAGTATGTACTTGATTCTCGCTATTGGGGGCATTCGCTCATTGAGCTGGGCGATATCATCGGCACAGGAACGGCTGCCATGACCTACGACTGCGTGAGGCTCATTCCCCGCAAGCACGTCATTCCTGAATACAGTCGCGTCATCATGCAGCTCGGACAGGACTGGCGTGCAGGCATAGACTACCATTCACCGGCTGTGGCCCCTTCGCTCATCGAGGCGGGCAAGCCTTACGACCTCGGACTGCTCCTGAAAGCCACGCTGCACACTATACCGAAGAAGAACATGCTCGCGTTTTGGGATACGTTCGGGGAGATTTTCGGCATGCCCATGCGCATCGCAAAGACCTCTTCGCGCGACAAGAAGGAGATTGACAGACTCCACAGGATGCTCATTGATGCAGGTGCGTCACAGACGGCCGTGATGCCGCTTGATACTGAACTCGAGTTCGTCGAGTCCACGAAGGCCGATGCCTATCATGTGTATAACGAGCGTGTCAGTAGGGCCAACTCCGAAATCTCAAAACTCATCATCGGGCAGACAATGACCATAGAGGACGGTTCTTCGCTGTCGCAGAGCCAGACGCACCTGCAGGTGCTTCAGAACCTCGTCGAGGGTGATGCCGACATGCTGCGTGACGTCATCAACAACCAGCTGCTGCCGCGCATGGTGGCACATAAGTTCCCACTCGCGGGGTGCCGCTTCGATTGGAACGACGCCATTGACTACACGCCAGAGCAGCAGGTGGCCTATGAGTCGATGATTGCCGACCGCTATGACGTTGACCCGGCATATTTCGCCGAGAAGTATGCCATGCCCGTGGGGGAAAGAAGGAACCCCACCCTGACCCTCCCCCAAGGAGAGGGAGAAGAAACGGGCGGTAAAAAGAAAATGTCGTGGAATTCTCCCTCCCCTTGGGGGAGGGCTGGGGAGGGGTCGTCTTTTTTCGACTAAGCCCCGCTGCCTATGTGGGGCTGCACAGTCGTTATGAAGCGTTGCTCGCCGGTGAGCATTGCTGTGCTTTATCAGCAAAAAAGATAGACCCGAAGCAACAGGAACAGCTTCGCGCTGCGTTCAAGTCGATGATGAAAGGCCTTTTTAAGCAGAAGGGAGCATCGCTTGATATCAATATCATCACCTCCAAGGAGGCGCAGGCCTTTATCGAAACACATGCCGATGTGTTGAATAGTGCTTTTGAGCAAACGAAGATGTCGGCCACCATGCGCGATAGCTTAGAGCATTCCACCTATGTTTTCTCGGGACTCAAGACCTTTCATGAACTGAACGAGGCGTTCCCTTCCTTGGTCGATGAGAACGGCAATCGCAAGTCGTTTGAACGCTTTTTTAATGACGTTCAAAAGGTGGACAAAACCTATAACGAGCACTACCTGCGTGCAGAATATAACTTTGCACATGCTTCGGCTGGGATGGCGGCGAAGTGGGAGACGTTTGCCGAGGACGGTGACCGTTACAACTTGCAATACCGCACGGTGGGCGATGATCATGTGCGCCCCGAGCACGCTGCCTTGAACGGCACGACGCTGCCTTTCAGCGATGCGTTTTGGGACAGTTACTATCCGCCCAACGGGTGGAACTGCCGTTGTACGGTGGTGCAGGTGCGCAAGACGAAATATCCCGAGACACCGCACGAGGAAGCCTACAGGCGTGGGGCCGAGGCCTTGGCTAACGACACGCGCGGCATGTTCCGCTTCAATCCTGGCAAGCAGGGCAAGGCCATGCCCGACTACAACCCCTACAGCATACGCCGTTGTAACGACTGCGACCTTGCCAAGGGGAAAGCGACTCTCGCCTTTGTGCCCGATAATGAGTTGTGTGCTGCGTGCCGGTTGGTAAGACAATGCTATGGGGATAAGACAAAATCGGAGCGAGCCATTGAGCGCATACATTACTTGCACGAAATGGAACCGCTGCTTAAGGTGAAGCATGAAAAGCCGATAGAAGATGGAACGATTAAGGTAGGTTTCTCTACTTACGGCAACAAACACCTCTTCTCCGATACGTTCGGCAGGTCAAAGGTGCTGGAAAAGGACGATTTGGCTTCTTTAGATAAAGTGTTGCGCAAGGCTACATTTATAGAATCCTCACCGCTGACGCATCCAAGAACAGACGGCGTTGACCGTTTCTATTATTTCGAAGGAGAAATCAGAGGGAAAAAGGTAAGATTGAATGTGGCAAGGAAAGCTGATAGGAAAGACAATGGATTTATCCGTATAACACATTTCCTGTATTCTATAAATGATATGTAAAAAACGCATTGGGCGATAGTTAGGACTCAATTGCCAGGTCATCATTCCCAATGCGCTAATATCGTTACACCGAGGGCGGCGGTTAGGACTCAAATGCCAGGGTGCCATTCCTTCAATGCTTTATCTGCTGCAAATATAATCATTATTTCAATACAAACAATAAAACAGATAATATTTTTTCATATTTTATCAAAAAAAGCCTGTCGGTCTCCATGCCGGCAGGCTTTTTCCTGAATGATACGCTGCTTATAATACACCTTTCACGGCATATCCCTCAATACTCTCCAAAATATCCTCGTGGTTGTGATTGGTCACGGTTTCTGTGAGCCTCAGGCCGTGAAAGCTTTCGCCATCCACGCTCTCCATAGCCGCGCGAATTTGGGCAATCAAGGCCCAAGCAACCTCCTGTCCGCCCTCCATCCAGTCCGTCACGACGTGTAGCCGCACGCTGCCTTCACCACGATAGCCGCCACCCACGTAGGGCTGCCACGCAATAGGACCGAATTCCACGAACACCGCTGGACGTTCCCAGCCCTCTTCTTGTTCGATGAACTCAACATTGTGGTTCCAAAGGTCGACGTGCTTCACTGCTTCAATCTTTTCCATTGCCGCCTTGATAGCTGCATAGAGTTCCTTTCTCATTGTTTTATCCTTGTTTTTATTGTTGTTAGTATACGTTCAATCTCATCACAGGTACTCGACAGTAATAATTTGCCGTCTTCGACAGGGCAGCCGTCATCAGAGAACATGAGTATCTCTATCCTGCAATCGTAAAGTCGGCTGCGGAGTACATCAAGTTCTTCAGTTACAATACGACTCACCTTACTTCTTCTGATAAATGGAAATTTCATATTTTCACTTTTTTAGTTTAAATTCGTTGTTAAAATATTCCTCTAAATTTTGCTCGATGATTGCCGACACAGCCTTTTCAACTTCGGGCGAGGCACCAAGGAACTGCCGCCGAGGAATGTGTATCACGCTGCCTACGCGCATCAAGGCCATGTACTTCCAAAACGCTGCCTCACTGCTCAACTGTCGGGTACGCTTGTCGCCTCGCAGTTCACCGTTTTTCTTTCGTCCGAAGCCACCCACAGCCGCATAATGTCGGGCCCAAAAGTAGCGCTTCATACGGGCGGTTACTTTAATTTCGCCACCCTCGTTATGAATGTCTGCTGCAGGGTGTGCAGAATAGAACGTCACGCCACCGCTGGTGATTTTGCTCTGAACACTGCGCCGCAAGCCACCTGTGTCTACCAACGTTGCTCGCCCAGGACGTAAGGGACTACGTCGCCTTGCCCACCTTTCAGAAAAGAAACCCTGACGTTCGAAGTTCCTGTCGAACTCCTCCTTCAGTTCTATCTGTACATCCCGCAGTATCCGAGCGAACACATGTACCAAATCATTCTTGCTCATCGTCGAAATCAAACAACAAAAGTGGACGGGGAGAAGCAGGGCAGTCTTTTTTTACGCTTACATCATATTTCAGCATATAATAAAAGGTTCGCTCACTGATACCGTACTCGGGATAGATATATCTGCGCCAGATCTCTCTGTTCGAGAGACCCGACCTTGCCCATTGCTGATAAACTGCATTCACGTCCGCAACGCGTTTCAGATAGCTCACCCCACGACGGCGCTCATTGTCCACTTTCATTGTTTATAAAGATTGTTTTTGTTATTAATTCATTTAACCGCAAAAGCATGGCAGCCCATTTGCTGCCATGCCGTCATGTCTTACCATTATATCTCCGGGACTTACATCCTGCAGAAACTCGGCTCTATCCGACGCCACACATTCGTCTCCGGATTGCGCTTTGAGAAGTAGTAGTTGACCGCGTTCTTCTGTACCACGTTTGCTTCTTTGAAAAGCCCCATGATTTCACTGTACTCGCTGTCGAACTTATCCTCTAATTCATAGAGTTTCGAAATGCTCTTGTAATCAAGATCACCAGACTTGTTGCGCTCTAAGAGCGTCATGGCCATTTGATACATGGGGTCATCGGCCCCTTTTTCGCTCTTCTTCATATAACGCTTGAGATAGTCGATAAGACGCTCGGCTGCAAGGTCGGCACGCTCGTCAAAGCCTTTCACCTTGTTACTTGCTATCTCCAGACGGAAGTCGCCGTCAGTGATGGTGTAGCTGCGCTGGTCGCTCTTGCGCAGTTGGCCATAATCACGCATCACACCTACGAAGCCTTCGACCTCACTTTGTAGCCAGTCATGAAAACTTTGCACGTCAGCAGCTACTGTCTGCAGGCGTTCCTCCACGCCATGCAGCAATTCTGCACGCAGACTCTCGTAGGTTTCGCGACGCTGGATGCGACTTTGTTTCTCTTCGTTCTGTAACTCAGCGAGCAACTGTGCCCGTTCCTCCTTACTTAAATTTTTGATGTTTACAGTTGTTTCCATATTCTTTTGTAATTAAAAATTAATTTTCTATTGAATTGTTTACGGATAGCATAACAACGGTTCCCCTCCCTTCAGAAGAACCTTGGGAAACTTCCTTTTTCCGCTTTATCGCCCGCAGCTTCACGGCAAGGGCCTCGAGTTCATCTATACTGATGTGGCGGAAGGCTTTGCCGGCGATGCGTGCATCTTCGCAGAAAGCATTCACGCGGTTCCAGTCTGTAGTGTCAATGCCGAGCTGCTGCATCAGTTTCAGGCACACACTGCGCTTGCGTCGTAGTTCTCTGCGAATGTCTGACATACGCTCGTCATAGCCTGCTACCTGCTCCATATCGCGACACATCTTGTTATATTCCTGCTGTGTAGTCTCGCGCAGGTGTGTTGTTCTGCCGTTCGTATATTGCTCCACAAGCGTTTCCTTATCAGCGCCGGGCATTTTCTTGAGCAGGGTGTAAAAGCGTGCGTAGTTTCTCTCGTTTGCCATAGCTGTTTTATTTTTGCATGTAATACACTTGCAAAGGTTTGCCATTGCGTTTGATAAGCAGGCGCGTTTCTCCGTCCTCGGTTAGCAGGTCGGCCGCCACCTCGCTCCTCACCATGATATCCCGCCGCGTGTAGAGGCTACGAATGAAAGCATCTACAAAGTCCTGCAGCGCCAGCCAGTCTTCGGGTGTGTCTTCTATACCACGCATGGCGTAGTGCTGACTGACTTCAAACTGCAACCGCAACAACCACTCGGGTTTATCGTTCGGTGTCATTGAATAATACTTTAATTTTCCCATATCGTCTTTATCTTTTCATCGGGTTATTTGTTTTCTATTGTTTGAACTCAGGAAGGACTCCGAGATATAAATATCTGTTATCATCTGTTCTATAACATGTGCAATAAAATAGTATGTTGTCTTCCGACTTAATTGCGTCACCGCCTTGAATAAAGTCACGAGAGCAATAATAAGGAGGAATAATTTCTCCAATATAGTTACACAAATCCTCACTTATCCAATCGCCGGGGCTTAGAAACTCCTCTAAGTCTTTTCCTGATTTTTTCCACTGCTTCAATGTTTTGATTGTCTGCATCTTATTTTAATTTATCATTCTCCTGCTTTCCACTCAATCGTCACCACCGCATCAAGTCTTCCGCTGCCTTTACACACGGGGCATCCTTGCTTGTAGCGTTCACGATAGCAGTTTTCCTGCCAGTGGTAGCCGTTGCCTTGGCAATAGGTGCATACGTGCCCACGGCTCAAAAAGCGCTCTCCCATGCGCCCTCCTGGGCTCATCAGCCCAGGGGCAATTTCTATTGTTCGTTTTTCCTTACTCATATCCAATCTACTATTTTATTTTCAAACATTGTAATCTGTTTTATTTTCTTATCTATTGCTTTAGCGAAGAAAAACTCTGCCAAGGCACCTGGGCTTTCGTGCCAGTCAGGAAGCAGACAGATGATATCACACCGTTTCAGTTGCATAATGTCAAGAAGAAGTATCTCTTCATAGAAGTTCGTGCCACATGCCTTTGCGTAGTTCTCTGCCATGATGCCAAGCCCGCTTTGAGTCGGATTAAACACTTTATATCCTTTTGCTTTCAACCACGCTTCTGCCTCTGCAAATTTCTTGCGAGTCGAATCACTAAGAATATCCTCACCTATCTTTCCTGCGATATATACTTTCTTTGTTCGTCTTTCCTTGCTCATCTTAATATTAATATCTAAAATTTGTAAAATGAATAATCGCCAACGGATTTGATAAATCGTAGTTTCTGAACCACGCTTTCCAATCTTTGAAAGAAAGACCGTCATTTTTTGCAAACATGTATCTATCCATCGATTTGAATTCGTTACCAGGCCCATATTCAATAACAGGTAGCATGATATTATTGTCGATAAATATTAGTTTCTGAATACCGACACCCTCATTTGTAGTCAGCTGTGCAATTTCAACCTGCTTGCTCTTATATGGTTCGCCCACCCATTGCCGGATAGACAATACACCTTTACCTGCTTGTATTTCTGCAATACGCTGTTCCCATAGAGGATAATTTGCACGAATAGTATGCAGTTTGCTTATACCGAGCTTCTCCTTAAAAAAGGTTTGTTCTCCGGCATGGAGATGTCCTTTTGGAAAGGTTTTTGATAACATTAAAATATAAGTATTCATTTGTCTATTGTATTACTAATTGCACATTGAAATGAAACTCACTGTAGAGCCGCCTTATCTGTATTATCTTGAACGGATCGCCGCCCACGCCGAAGAAGATGGTACGTTCGCGGGTGTTGGCCTGTACGCCCTTTTTTCGTAGCCTGTACAACAGGTTGTCTCGCTTGTTTGCCATAACTTTACTCTTTAGTTTCTCCCCAATATATGTTTGCTCTTTCCTCCCATATCGTGTAATAGCCCTTGCTTCCGAAATACCGCCCTTTGCTGATAGCACGAAACCCACTGACGAATATCTTTAGGCTCGCATCATACATTACGCTCACGGCCGTGCGCCCAGCGGGTTTGTTGCCATCGGCCTGACTGACGAATATGAGCAGTTTGTTGGCGTGCCGCTCTTTGAAAGCCTCGTAATCTTTGAAGCTCATTTTGGTGTACTGAAAGCTGTCGATGACCACGATATCGGGACTTTTATGCTTGCCGAGGCGTGCCGACAGCAGCTGCATGTTCTCACGGTCAAGCAACACGAAGCGGCGTGCCACATCCTGCATGCCAGCTGTCATCAGGGCATTCTTCATGGTCAGCGATGCGCCCTCCTCCAAGCTATCGTAGGCCACACGGCCGAAGTGCGACAGTGCTTTGCAGAGCTGCAACATGAAACTCGTCTTGCCGTTGCCGCTGTTGCCCCACACGAACCACACGCCATTCTTCTCGGGGCGACCGAAGGCCTCTTCCCATGCACCTTCAAAGGGATAGGTTTCTTTCTTCATGCGCATGACATCGCTGACGCTCAGTGCACGGCGCAGCACGGGATGGTCTCTTTTCCACAAGGTCTTTTCAAGACTTCTTATTTGTTCGCGCAGATTAGCATTCGTAGCCGTGAGTTCGGCAATCACCTGTGCTGCATCTTTTGTTCCGCTTGCCATTTGATTACTGTTTTAGGATTGTTTTAACACTACTTGACTGCCGTTTGCGCTTGCATCACCTTCACGCGGTGGATGTTTTTTTTCACGCGGCGCAGGTCAAAATCATACGCCTCTGCATCTTTTACAACCTCTGAGACGTGGCTTTTGTCGGTCACACCGTTTGCCATGCAGATTGCATAGACATCGTGGGGGGCGGTGGGTTCTAATTCGTAGAACTTGCGGCCGATGCGCGAGTGGATCTCATTGTAGCCGCATTTGTTGTAGCGTAGCCCCATGGTCATACGACGCTTGATGTAGCTCGTAGAGAAGAAGACGATGCCGCATTTATCCTCCAAACGGTTATACAGGTCGATGAAATAATGAAAGACTCGCTCTGGCAACTTATCCGCCTCGTCGAAAAGCAACAGCGGTGCCTGCATCTGAATAAGATCATCAATGATCCTGTCAAGCAGTTCTCTGATGCTGTAACCCTCTGTACGCTGACCGATGCGGCGTGCAATCTCGCGAATGAAGTCGCTCTTCTTCATGTCTTCAGAACACAATATGTAGAACACCTCGCTGTTTTCAGCAGCATAGAGGCGTGCCGTGGTGGTTTTGCCGCAGCCAGCCTCGCCCACGATCCACGTAACATTTCTCACGGCTTGGGCATCTTTCATGACGAGGTTCATTTCCTGAAAAGCTTTTGTCTCGACCACCTGCCAGTCATTGCCGGACGTTGTTCCCAACTGTGAGGCAAGGTTACGCCACATGTCGTCGCTGATGTTTTCCCACTTGCCTTGCAGAATGCTGCTCACCGTTGCGCTGCTCGTTCCTACCAGACTCTGTGCAGCCTTATTCTGACTTGGGTACTTGCTGACATACTGCTTCAAGCACTCCTGGATTTGTCCCTTTTCATTTTTTGTTAGTTTCATATTATCTTTATTTTTACGATTTTACTTTTCAATACTTTCCTGCTACTGAAGCCATGTCAACCTTAACCGGTGCAGTAATGTCTTGTTCTTTATTCGAATTGACCTCCTCACTCCAATCCGTAAGACTTATTTGCTTAGTTATTTGTCCCAACGTGAATTTTTGGGGCGGTTTGGCATACAGGGCAAATCTTGATTGAGCCTGATCCTGCTGCTCTTTGTTAAGCCCCTTCAGCTTCGGATAGATGAGTCCGTTCTGTTCAGGGTCAGTACCATGTGCAATAGCGATGCGTCTGCCTGCTATTACACGTTCTATGCGGTCGTTCTTACCAGCTTCGATGGCCTTGTGTATCTGTGTCTTTTCCTCTGCACTCTGATCTTGCAATGCACGGTGTATCTCCCAGTAGGGGCGTGCCACGGTTGAAAAACGCTTTCCACCAGCAAGGTCAATCGCATAGAGATTAACCGTGGTCATGTCGTTTGGATCATATTGAACATAGAACTTTTCCCACGTATGCCGTTTACGCCATTCCAAGTCTGGTTCTCCGTTCTTGAACACCTCCCATGTATATTTCTGTTTTTTCACCTCAATAGTGATACCCTGGTCGGTAAATGTTGCAGGCTTGTCGTGCATAATCCAGAACATATCAACCATGTCTACGGGTGTTACAACAGGCGTCTCTTCGTTTACGCTGCTTTCATATACTTCCATTCTGCTTTTACCATAGATGGGGTGTTTCATGGAGTTCCACTTCTGCCGTGCTTCGGCGTAGATAGCTTTCAGTTCGTCTAATGTAGGCAAGCCCTTCTTGTTGGCTTCCATACTCTCAAGATTAGGTCGACTGCTGGCTTTCTTTGCAGTAATGTTCTGCCCCGTAAAGTTGTCATACTGATGAAGAACCTGCTGCTGAAAGCGTCCGAAAATGGCCTCAATCGTTTTGGAAGATCCGTTGTTTGGCATTGTGGCACGGTGGATATGGCATATTTTGTCCAAGAAGCCTTTTCCATTTGAGTTCGGCTGAACCTTGTTTAGTTTCTTATGTCCGCCCTGGTTGTCATGTACAATCTCGTAGGGCTTGTGTCCACTGGTCTGAACAGCCATTCGAAAAGCGTGATATTGTGCCTCATAATCTTCTGAGTCGCTTATCCAGTAGCCCAGCATTACTTCGCTCATGGCATCAATCACCTCATAAACCTGTGTCGTACGCACATTTCCTTCCATATCCTGATAATACAGGTTCAGGCGTGTTCCATCACCATACCAAAGCGAATCGCGGCGTGTAGGTAGTTTCGTTCTCTGCTTCCTGCCGAATTTAAGGCGGGCGGCATTCTCGCCATGCACGGCATCATACCATAGTTGTTGTGTTGCCGAACTGTATAGCCACCGTTTCATACCCGCCAAGCTCTTCAGTGGCTTCCAGCCGTTCTCTATTGCTCGGCGGTTCCCCTCTTCGAAGAGTTGCGCATCGGTATAGACTGGTGTTCGGCTGCGCTTCAGGGCAATGAGAAGAAGTCCGAATTCCTTTGTCATTTTCACCGTGTTACGGTTTCCAACCTTGCCGCTGATAAGGCTCTTATACCCATCGGCCTTGAATGCCTTAATCTTCGTCTTCAGACGTGCTGCGTTCTGCGGCAACGTATGGTGATATTCCTCACGCATGGCTTCAGAACTCTTATAAATGACGTCCCATGCTCCTGCTGTGCTACTGTTCAGACTCTGGCGGATTGCTCGGCGCTGTGCCATCAGCTTCAGCAATTCATTCAGTACGCTGGCGTTGATGGTGTACTCTTCTATGAGTTCTGGAGTTAATTTAGTCATTTCTCCATTCAACTCATATTTGTAGTCCGTATACCAAGTGTGTGCATCACTATCCAGTTTTACCCGATCTCGTATCATTGCTTCCTTCATGCGCTGCTCGGGGTCGCCGTAACGTTCCATATACCGCTCCTTATATTTTTGAGGAATGGAACTCCAAGCGTAGAGTGCCTGACCGCCTTCGCCGCCTCCACGGTGAACGCTGACGATATTGCCACGGCTCATATTCTGACGTAATGTAGCAGCTTTTATAATCGCATCATTACCTTCAGTCAGTTCCGCGTAGGTTACACACAATATTTTATTGTAATATTCCATCCCGTTAAGGCTTTAAAGGCTCAGAGCCATTATTTCAACTTCACTCTGCAACTTCATGAAGGCAGGGATACTCAAGTCTTGTTCCTTGCGAGTAACTTTACCATCAACAAGTATACTCGTGCTGCCGTCATTGCGGTTGTACACCAATTTTACACGTTCTCCATAACGCTGCGTCATAGTCTTTTCCACCTCCTCGTGAGTGGTTTCCATTTCCTCGGGTTTCCAGCTTGGAACGCCACCGAACTGCGTCAGGGCCGTGTAACGTATCTTCCGTGCCAGGTCACTCTCGCGCTTGAAATTCAGCGCTAACCACACCATCATCTTAGAGCAGCTGAATATCTTGCAAAGCTGCGTCTTTGCTTTGTCACTTACATAAATCTTCTTTTCCATATCTTTCCTTTATTAATATTATGTTTGTAGGCGGAGGGGAATCGAACCCCAGTTGCCGAGATGTTCTGGTCCGCTACCATTCGGACGTAGCCGCCTTGGGTTATCCTACAATCTATTCACCCTGTCTATTTTGTTCCCGATGTCTTAGAGATGTAAACATCATATTTCTTAAAGAATAACATGCCCAATATGCTTCATTGCAAAAGCAGGTCTCGCTATTTTCTCCTGTAATGCGCATGTCACTTATCACCCCGCTTAATGCGTCAACCAGCGCTTCTATTTTCTCAACGTCAACCTTGTCTAAGAGTTTCCCGTTCATATTCTTTATCCTTACAGATGAAGTCATTATAAGATTTTGGCTGTCCACCATCCCTCTTCGTCAGTTTCATAGGCTGCACCTACTTCCCCCTCCTCACCTGTGCTATCAAGATATTCTTGCATGACGATTTCTGCTTCTGCTCTATCGTAAATCGGTGCATCAATCCCCATGAGAGATATATTGTTATCATTTCTTTCAACCTTGTAATTTGAATTGTACGCTGTAGAATAAAACTTCATAATATGTCGCTTGACCGTGTTGCGATAGGGCTGAAATAGTTATAATGTAAAATATTCAGGGTATTTAGTTGCTGCTTGCTTGAAAGTCAAAATTTCGAAGAAAAGTGGAAGTTCACCATTGTACTGCTTTCTTTCAAGTGTCTTTTTAGTACCCACCTTGTATTCAAGCTGTCCCAAGCTGTCAACAAACACTGCAACATGTGTGTAATTGTAACCGTTCTCTTTGTATGTGCTTAATCTCATATTCTTTGCCCGTCATGCCGGTAGCGCAGCGTTAAGTTTATTATATTTTTAATTAAACATTCTTGTTTCTCGCCCCTTTTTTGTATTTTTGGCGCGGTGTTTATGTATTAAACATGTTGCAAAGATAAGATAAAATTTTAACCTAACAAATAAAATGGAGGAAAATTTAACCATAAAAGGCAAAATTCTTACCTTTTTAGATTCTGCAGGGATTAAAAAAGTTGATTTCTTTAATACAACAGGCATTAAAGATAGCAATTTTAAGGGGAAAAATATGCAAAGTCAACTTGGCGGAGATATGATAGTTAAAATTTTAACTACATATCCGAATTTGTCAGCAGATTGGCTCCTTACTGGCAATGGTCCTATGCTCAAAACGAAAGGTAGTAACCAATCATGCAGTGTAGCTGAAGACGCAATTCCCGACCCTAAAGATAAGAAAAATAAGGCGATTTACCCCAAAAAACAAGAAGAAAATTCTATAACGGAGGCACTTCTTTCTGAACCCTCCGTCTCATACACTCCCAGTAAAGGTGCACCATACTATGATGTGGACTTCCTTGGAGGCTTTGACCTTACATTTAATAATCAGACTGTCACCCCTGAATACAACATTGACTTCAAGCCATTTAACAAGTTGGGGGTCACCTGGGTGAACATCACGGGGCATTCCATGGAACCTAAAATCAACCATGGGGATATCATTGCGCTTAAGGAATGCCGACTTGAGGATGTGCAATACGGCGAAATCTATGCCGTTGTCCTCGATACTATTCGCACCGTCAAGATACTTCGCAAGTCCAATGACCCGAACAGAATGCGTTACGTGCCCATCAACGAGGAAAACTACGATGAGCAGGAATACGACAATTCCCGCATTCTCCGCATCTTCGAAGTACTCGGGAACATAAGCCGATTTATGTAAACATTAAATAATTTCAAACTTAATATTCACTTTAACTTCAACAATTATGGCAAAAGAAAAAGACGAAGAGGAAAAGGAGAAATATCCAAGACCTCAAACCCCAGATGCTGTATACACTAATTCAATGGATAGTTCAGATATTCAGCCAGTTTAATGAGTATGGTTATAACGGCAACCATTAAAAAGGTTGCCTTTATAACCTTCATCACACATTTAATTACTTTTGCACGCTTCGCCAATATGTTTGAATTGTAGTCGTAGCAATATTGATTTTCTTCTATGGCAGACACCAAAAGCGTGTGCTGGTATGCACCATTCGATTTATAAGCATCTATAAGCTCTTTGGTGATTAAATAACGTGGCTGGTTTCCCTGATGGATAAAAGGGTGTACCCATATTGCCTTGGAAAACATCAATGCAGTAGCTATACCACACCCCAACCACAATACAACACACGGAAGCAGAACAGTTATATCCACACACCTAATCAAGTAAGCGGTTATTCCTGAGAAAACAGTAAGTAGGAAACCAAAAAGGGTATAGGCGCGGTCTGTAGACTTGCGCAGCTGTTCAAGTGAACTTGCAACCAGCTTATCTGAACGCTCCAGTACAATTCTAAACGTTGCATCATTCAAACGCTCCCACTGCTCATCACTAATCTTAAATGTCTGTTCCATATTGCCCTCCTTATGCGCCGCGCGCACACTTTTTTATGATTTAACACCGCAAATATAGCTAAAAAGCCCGATAAACACAACGTTTTACAAATTTTCCACTTACAAATAGACGGCAATAAACCCTATACCTTTGGAATATGGGGGGGGGTAAAAACGACAAAAACGAACGTAATCAACAATATTCGGTTATTGTGAGGGGGGCTAATTCAATTCTATTTATGTTAAAAGTGTCACCCCTAATGTCACCCCAATCGATACATTTCGTTTTGCACTGTCACCCCAATCGTCACCCCAAGTGTCACCCCAATCCCATTTTTTACCCCAAAATCGCCCTCATTTTACTCCTGAAAACACGAAAAACGGCCTCCAACCGTTCAAAAACATATTGAAAGCCGTTCAAGTGTCGTTCAATCAGCGTTTTAGCTGTTCAAATGCATCCTCATTTTGTTGTTTTAGAGCGTATAAGTTTGCCTGCCCTGATACATGCCTTTTTGTTCAGTACAACGCCTCCCTTGCTCAACCCTACGCGTTCTAATGAACACTGCTTTATCCCTATCTCTTCAGCCGTTAGAACGCTGTAAATCGCAGGAATAGAACCGAAATAATAGTTCTTTCGTCCCTGCATCAATTGTACGTGTATTACCTTAGTCATATTTACTTCTTTTTGCTGCAAATATACAAAATAATAATTATATACGATATTTCAATGACTTATATTTTATTCTTTGCGACAAAATAAAAGGCAGGATGCAACTGCTTCTGCCATACTTCAAACATTCTCAAATCACCCGATAAAGCCTTTTCCTTCGCCTGTGCCGTCCTCTATCGTGTTCATGTTACAAATAACCCGTCTTCAATCAAAACGCCGTCTCATGTAGCCCTATTTTTCACCCATGTAACATTTATGCTTCAAACACTGTTCAAATAATCCCCTAAATGTAACACGAATGTAACGCAATGTAACATTTCGTTTTGCAAGCTGTCTTTGTCTAATTTCGTCCTAACTGATTGAATATCAACGTATATAGTCGTTTTCTATCATCTTCCATTTTGTTACATTTCGTTTTATGCCCCTTATATACATTTTGCTGATATATTTGATGGAAAACAAAGGAATTTAGTAATGTATCATTTTACAAATTTTGGGACTTCACCTAGTTTGTCTATTTATAACTTACCTTTCCAAACCTTACAATTTTATAGTTTAATGCAAAAAGTCCAGTATAAGGATTTTTGGCATAACTTTGTGCGACGCTATTACTATAAAAAAGGTATAAAATATAATAAGGATGTTGATAGTTATGAAGTACAGAATAAGAAGCAGAAGACGATAGTTTCCCCAGAAGAATATCAGTATTGGAGTAATGTTATTTATGATTATTTGTTAAATAATAAATCTATTATTCCTTACTTGTTATCTTATAGCAGAATAGCTTTAGTGAGTTTTAAAATAACTAGAATATATGCAATAAAAATAAGACATATGAAAAAAGAAAGTATTGATAAAATTGAGCAAATAGCTGATTTTATTACAGCGTGCAATGATTGTTTGATAATAGAAAAGGCAATTAAAAAGTTAGATAGTGTTACAAATTCTTATTTGTTGAGACGTTTTGTGTTGAAAGATATTATAGCAAAGAACTATGAAGAAGGAAATAAAGACGCAATAGTCACAGTAAATGAGTATGCAGACTATTTATTCCCTGATTTAGATTCATGGATGGAAATGCGCGATGTTTTATTGATAGCAATTTATGAACGATTGCATCAGTTGCATAAGGATATGAATAACGATAATGAAGTTTCTAATAATTAAAATAAAAACGTATGGAAAGGAATTTAAATGTTCAAGGATTTGTGTTGTTAGATGTGGATGTTGTAGCCTTGAATAATGCAGGAAAAGATACAATATCTAATAATGATAATATAACAAGGACAAAGTCTATTAACAAGGATGGGCAAAATTATGTGTATGTCTCTGGTCAAGCCTGGCGATATTGGTGGAGAGAGACTCTGCAATATGTTTATGGTTGGACACTTTCTCCTATAACGAGAGGCAAGTCTATAGTATTTACTAATACTAATCCTATAGACTATCCTGATGATGATGTGTTTGGTTATATGCGTGCTGCATCAGAAACAAATGAAGATGAAAAGGGAAAGAAGAAAACAAAGAATATAACGGTTACAAGAGTTTCCCCATTGAAAAATTCTGCTTTGATATCTGTAGCAGCAACACGTCCTGCAATGAACTGGTCAAGTATGTCACGTCAAGAGGGAGATTCCGTTCCTTTTGTAAAGCAAGAATATAGCGCAGTTATGAAAGGGATGTTCTCTTTGGATATTAATGCAATTTCAACTTTTTCAGATTATAATCGTAGCGGTTATAGGAATCTATCAGATGATTTAAAGAAAAAAGCTATTGAGAATGGTGCTGTAGAAATAGATGATTTGTTTGGGAAAGGGAAACTTTTACGTCTGCCTCAGCATGTGCGAAAGGAGCGTATAGCAGATACTATTGCAGCATTGAAGAATATCAGTGGTGGTGCTATGCAGACAAGTAACATGGGAGATGTTACCCCGAAACTAATTATTCTGGTTACATCGAGTACTGGTAATCATCCGTTCTCACATATAGTGAAGAATGCTGGTGAACGAAATGAACGAGTTGTTTTGAATATGGAAGGTTTGAGGCAAGTTCTAATAGATTACAAAGATACTTTTGTAGGGAAGCTCTATATCGGTAGGCGTAGTGGCTTTTTCGATGAGTATGATGAGGATATTAAAGCGTTGGTCTCTGATTTTGATGATATTGTGGTCTATCAATCTATAAATATTGCTGTTGATGAATATATAAAAGAAGTTAAGACGCTAATAGAATAATGAAGGTTTTCCGTATTAAAATATCGGCATGGACTGCAAGTTTTAGATATCCAAATATAATATCTGGTTATCAGCCAACTTTAGAAGTTCCCCCCTTAAGTACCATATTAGGACTTATGAATGCTTGTGCGGGGCGCTATCTTAATCATGCAGATATGGAGATTGGATATTATTTTAATTATCGGTCAATATCTAATGATTTGGAAACTATTTATCAAATGAAATATGATAAAGGTACTGCCAAAAAACAGGTAAAATCGAATGTTATAAATAGACAATTTCTATTCGATAATACTTTATATATATATATCATTGATAAAGACTTTGTGAAATATTTCCAAACTCCTGCTTTTCAGATTCTTCTTGGTAGAAGTTGTGACTTGGCAACCATAGAAGATATAGTTATTTGCGATTTGAAAGAGGTTAATAATGCGAGTAAAATAAAAGGGCAGATAGTTCCTTTCAATAGTAATTTTTTACCAGGTACTATACAGGCATTGCCAAAGTATTTTACGAATACTATTCCTCGTGAGAATGTTGGTACGGAAGCTTACTCTGTTATTGGATGTAATAGTGATGATTTTTCAACAGATCTTAGTGCATTGCGGGATAGTATCAATGGGGAAGATGTTGATATCTATATGCATCACTTAAGATTAGGAAAAGAAGAGTAAAAATGGAACGTTCAATCCTTCTTGCAAAATCAAATCCAAAGATATCTCTGAATGAACACATTGATGACTGCCTCTCTATCTGTAGGCAGTTGTCAATGGTTATATCCAATATTCCTGTTGAAGATAAAGCGTCTTTTTGGAATATTGTTAGAAAGAGCCTCATAATGCATGATACTGGTAAAGGACATGTTGAGTTTCAAAAAACACTTTTGGGTAAGGCATCTTTATGGTATCATCAGCGGCATGAGTTATTTTCTATTTATTTTATTCATAATTCTAATTTATCAGAATCAGAAAAGACTTTAGTATCATTCGGTGTGTTAGGGCATCATAAGTCGTTAGGTGATCTTTTTGATTTTGTCAATCGTAATTATTATAATGATGAAGATTGGGATGAAGAAGGTTTATCGTATGCTGATGAATGTGATAAATTATGTTATGAAGAAATAAAGGAAATATTAGATAGATATGAACTGAACCTTATTACAAAAAATGTTCCTTGTATTAAGAGTATACTTCGATTAGCAAAAAATAAAAATATCGAAGGAAAAGCTAATATAGAGAATATATTATTTATTGGGGCAATAAAGCATTGTGACCATATGGCCTCTGCGGGTATAAAACACTTATATCGTCTGGAAAAAACTGATTTTGCCTTTTTATATAAATACCCATTCTTTACCCATCAGTTACGAGATGCAGAGGCTTCTTGTAGTGTTATTCTTAATGCACCAACGGGGGCTGGAAAAACAGAAGCTGCTCTTGTATGGTTGAAGAATCAATTAGAACATAGAGGACAAGGAAGAGTTTACTATATACTACCTTATACAGCTTCCATAAATGCAATGTATAAGCGTTTGAACTCCTGTATAGGTGATTCTTCAAAAAAAGTTGGATTACTACATGGAAATCTAATGCAGTATTTGGATCTGCAAATGGAAAATCATTCTATAGATACTATTAAACTTCAAGAGCAAGTAGAAGACTTTAAGTCCATGCTAATGCCTTTGAAGATAGTTACGCCATTTCAATTACTAAAGCATCTTTTTGGAATAAAAGGTTTCGAAAAAGGTATCTTTGAATGGAGTGGAGGTTATTTTATCATCGATGAAATACATGCCTATGAAGTTAAGATCTTTGCTCAGATAATAGTGCTATTATCATTTGCTGTTCAGTATTTGAAGGTCAGGGTGCATATAATGACGGCAACTCTGCCAACTTTTATGAGATGCAAAATAGCATCTGTTATAGGTCCTTATCAAGAAATCATTGCGGATAAGCAGCTGTATCTCTCATTCAGACGACATCGTCTATTTTGCTTGGATGGTTTGTTGACAGATTATTTAGATAATATACAAGTGGATATCAATCAAGGTAAGAAAGTTCTTGTTGTATGCAATACTGTTGATGAGTCTCAAATGGTTTATAAATATCTGCATGCTTCGAAAAAAGTTCTACTTCATGGACGCTTTTGTGCAGAAGATAGATTTAAGAATGAAGTAAAATTGAAAGAAGATGATGTGTCACTTTTAGTTGGTACACAAGCTATAGAAATAAGCCTGGATGTAGATTTTGATCTTATTTATACAGCTCCAGCACCCCTTGATGCTCTTTTACAGCGTTTTGGGAGGGTTAATAGAAAACGGGAAAAAGGAATTTGTCCTTGCTATGTATTCAAGGAAAGAAATGATGCAGATAAATATATCTATAAAAATGCGGGAGTGATAGAAAGAACATTGGAGGTCTTGAAACAAATAGAGCAAGATGAAGGTGGTATAATCCAAGAAAATAAATTACAGGCATTGATAGATGTTGTTTATCCATGTTGGTCAGAAGAAGAACAAGAAGATTTTTCAATGACAAAAACTTTATTTGAAGATTATGTGGAGAAAGATTTACGTCCATTGGAATATTCTGCAGAAAGAGAGGAAGAATTCTATAAGCAATTCGATGATAAAAAAGTTATTCCTGCTGCATTGGTACCAGAATATCAAAGTAGAATATCTAATCTTCAATTTGTCAAAGCCGAGGGACTATTAGTGTCTATTAGTAAGCGCAGGTTTGCTAATATGCTACATGAAGGAAATATTGAGCAGAAAACATTTGTATATTCAAAGAATGAGGATAAGCAGATTATAAGTATAAAACAATATGTAATCAATAGTGAGTATGATGAAAGGCTTGGGTTAGTATTTTCAGAAACAGAAAAGCAAATAGGGGGAGATATTTTTCTATGATTGTTACTGGAACTCATTTTAATTATTATCAGCTTTGTAGGCGAAAGTTGTGGCTGTTTGCTAATGGCATAAACATGGAACATAATTCGGACTTGGTGTATGAAGGCAAACTGATACATGAAGATAGTTATCCGCAGCGCTCGGTGAAGTATGAAGAAGTTGCGATAGATGGCATAAAAGTAGATTACTATGATGCTCGGAATAAAGTTATTCATGAGATTAAAAAATCTAATAAGGTTGCTAAGGCGCATGAATGGCAGCTGAAATACTATATGTATGTTTTCGAACAGCATGGTATTAATGGGGTGAAAGGAATATTGGAATATCCTGAGCTTAGAAAGACATCGGAAGTAGTATTGACAGATGTGGATCGCGAAAATATTGCTTTAATTCGGCAAGATATCTGTAATATTATAGAACTGGATTTATGCCCTCCTATAGTGAAGAAAGGTCTATGTAAGAATTGTAGCTATTTTGAGTTCTGTTATTCAAATGAGATGGAGGAAGATTTATGAAAAGGAGCTTCTATTTGTTTAATCCGGGATTGATGGAGCGTAAAGACAATACATTGAAGTTTACGCCTATTAGCATAGATGAACAAGGAAATGAAACGAAGCAACCATCTCGTTTTATTCCGATAGAGGATGTTGCTGAATTATATGCTTTTGGTAGTTTGAAAGCGAATAGTTCTCTATATAATTTTCTGGGGCAACGCGATGTGCCTGTTCATTTCTTCGATTATTATGAGAATTATACAGGGAGTTTCATGCCTCGTGCAGGACTGCTTTCGGGAAAGGCTTTATTGGCACAGGTAAAAACATATCAAAGTTCGAAAAAACGGGTAGAGCTGGCAAGAAAGTTCATTCAAGGTGCGGCATGGAATATGGTGATGAATTTGAACTATTATAATAGGAGAGGAAAAGAACTTGAAGGGCAGATTGCCGAAATGAAAGAATTTGCACAAACTCTTCCTGAAGCAAAAACTGTTGAAGAAGTGATGGGAATAGAAGGGAATATTCGTAGAATTTATTATTCTGCTTTTGATATCGTACTTGATGATTTTAAGTTTGGCAGTCGCACGAAGCAACCTCCCGAGAATGAAGTGAATGCTTTAGTTTCTTTTGGTAATATGATGTGCTATACAGAAACGCTGCGCGCAATTCATCAAACACAGCTGAACCCTACGATTAGTTTTTTGCATAAGCCAGGAGAACGCCGTTATTCTTTATGCTTGGACATATCTGAAATCTTCAAACCGATTATAGTTGATCGGGTTATATTCAAAGTACTTAATAAACGTGCGCTTCAAAAGAGTCATTTTGATAGGAAATTGAATCGTTGCCTTCTAAATGATAAAGGGAAAAAGATCTTTGTTGCAGCCATGGAGGAACGTTATAATGAAACATTCCGTCATCGTTCCTTGGGGCGTAATGTGAGTTATCGTCATCTGATAAAACTTGAGTGTTATAAGCTCTTGAAAGATATACTCGGGATAGAAGAATATAAACCTTTTAAGATGTATTGGTAATTGTATGTATGTTATCCTGATTTATGATGTGGCAGAGAAGCGTGTTAGTAAAATGCTGAAATTATGTCGGCAATATCTTTGTTGGATACAGAATTCTGTGTTTGAAGGCGAACTGTCAGAAGTTAAACTGCGGGAGTTGCAGTATAAGATAGGAAACTTAATTGATAAAAAAGAGGATAGTGTGATAATATTCTCTAATAAAAAGGGTTATCATATGAGTAAGGATATTCTTGGCAAGGAGCGAATGTCAACAGAGAACTTTCTGTAAAGTTGTCGATGTGTAGGAATAGGTGTCCTTTTCATTTTCCCGTAGATGCCCATATCGCTCTTTGACTTCTTGAAACACCTTATATAAAAGGGAATGTCGATGCTCTATGGAAAATATATCATTGGGCATCGACATTTTTTCAATGATTTTTATTACCTTTGTATTGCTGAAAACATTAGTGTTTATTCGACTTATCTCTTTTAAAAGAGTGGGTTATAATTGAACCTTATTGGAATTGAAATTGGGAATAGGTTTCAATGCTGCAAGTGTGAAAGCTGCGTTATAATTGAACCTTATTGGAATTGAAATCCCTCAACTTTCTTCAATCGCTCATTCAAATCATTGCGTTATAATTGAACCTTATTGGAATTGAAATTGATGTTCTGCGGGTACAGATTATCTGCACCGTAGTTATAATTGAACCTTATTGGAATTGAAATGGCAAACGATGCAGCCCGGGCCGCCTATGCCGATGTTATAATTGAACCTTATTGGAATTGAAATTTGTTCCAGGGCGCTTGCATTCAACATACCTCCAGGTTATAATTGAACCTTATTGGAATTGAAATCTGTCTTTATTATTAACATTAAAAGTTCCAACTAATCGTTATAATTGAACCTTATTGGAATTGAAATACGTTCGGAACAGAACCTTGAAACACCTTTATCGGTTATAATTGAACCTTATTGGAATTGAAATGAACCAATCTAACATACACATATAATGAGAGGGGGTTATAATTGAACCTTATTGGAATTGAAATTTAGAAAGCACAGGGTTCAACTTCTCAAACAATTGTTATAATTGAACCTTATTGGAATTGAAATACAGGAGACGCAGTCTTATTAGCTTCAATTTGAGGTTATAATTGAACCTTATTGGAATTGAAATACTTGTATTTCGCGCGTCGACATAGCCGATGATAGTTATAATTGAACCTTATTGGAATTGAAATGTAGAAGGAGTGAAGCATAGTGCAAACCGCTTGACAGTTATAATTGAACCTTATTGGAATTGAAATTTGCTATTTTTTCAAATTTAGAGGGAATTGTTGACCGTTATAATTGAACCTTATTGGAATTGAAATGACAGAGTTCAAAAAGGAAGAAGGCACTCAAACAGCGTTATAATTGAACCTTATTGGAATTGAAATGCAGAAGTACATTGCAAATTTGGCTGCAGCACAGGTTATAATTGAACCTTATTGGAATTGAAATAGGAATTGCTGCTTCCCTGTCGATGAACAATCTCTAGTTATAATTGAACCTTATTGGAATTGAAATAGGCGTTGATATATTCGGCCTTGTCCTCCTTCAATGTTATAATTGAACCTTATTGGAATTGAAATAAGACAAGCTGTTGCATCCGAGCCGGAAAATCAAAGTTATAATTGAACCTTATTGGAATTGAAATTGATACAGGCTCATGCAGTTGTAACCTCCCTCCGGCTCAAGTTATAATTGAACCTTATTGGAATTGAAATAATTCAGTAAATTAGTCAATACTAATCCATTACGATAAAAGTTATAATTGAACCTTATTGGAATTGAAATGAAATGGAAGCGGTGCTGAAAGATATTGTTTCTTGTTATAATTGAACCTTATTGGAATTGAAATTGTGTATCAGGATAGATTGCTGCACCACTTGCCTCTGTTATAATTGAACCTTATTGGAATTGAAATGCATTGCCTGTGCGGTTGTGAATAAAGGAGAAACAGTTATAATTGAACCTTATTGGAATTGAAATCGAAAAAAGCAGCCCTTATCAATAAGGAGACACTTAAGGTTATAATTGAACCTTATTGGAATTGAAATCCAAATTCGGCATTATCATAAGTATGACCGTCAGCATGTTATAATTGAACCTTATTGGAATTGAAATCAAATAACTGTAAGGCACAAAATAAGACGCAAAATACTGTTATAATTGAACCTTATTGGAATTGAAATACATGCACATATAATGCAAGGGATGACAATTATACTGTTATAATTGAACCTTATTGGAATTGAAATGGGTCATTATTCGCTTCACGCTCAACATAACCTTGTTATAATTGAACCTTATTGGAATTGAAATTTCTTTGTACTGTTGGTTATCGGATATGCCATCAGTTATAATTGAACCTTATTGGAATTGAAATTTGAGCGAATTAGCGAGCTTGCGAAGCGTCCTATAAGTTATAATTGAACCTTATTGGAATTGAAATGTGATGAGATTGAACGTATACTAACAACAATAAAAAGTTATAATTGAACCTTATTGGAATTGAAACACAAATGAGATGAAAGGGAAGGAATTACGCATAGGTTATAATTGAATCTTATTGGAATTGAAATGAAGATGTATCCCGGCATGACACGCTGGCAAGTAGTTATAATTGAACCTTATTAGAATTGAAACCGCAGATTGGTTCAAGTAGTGATTACGCGAACGATGTTATTATTGAACCGCATCGGATTTTAGGCGTAATAGACATTCGGGAGGTTATTTACCTGCCAAACATCTATTACGCCAGCCGGTTTATTCCCAATATTCCTTATCAGTCTTGATGTCAAGCCAACCGGGAATGCCATTTTTGGTGATGTGATAAAAAGAACGGGTGGTTTGTTTTATCTCGTCATAGACGGGGGCTTTGTCACGGGGGAAGATCCCTACTTTATTATCTTTGTAGAAATAAATCAGACCATCGGACTGCATGATGATAGAGTCGTTGTCTATTGGAAAGATTATTTTTCCCGTGACTTTAACGGTTGGGTAAATCTCTGTTTTCTCATCCCAATCATATACACGTTTGGTTATTAACTTCGGTTTCACATTCTTCGGCTGCTTATATTCATAGGCCACGATGCCGAATTTCCCGTTTCTGCCTACTCTTATCCATTCTGGGTGCATGTCAATCTCACCGATAATCCAGCTGTTTCCAGTGCGGTGGTATGATTTCTGGCCATCAAGGAATGCCACAGAATCTGTTGGTAAAAGGTCAGAAAGCCAATAGCGTTCATCCTCATCTATTGGCGTTCCGGGGCCGTTGGTGTAAATTTGCAGTTGATAGCAGCCTTTCTTTTTGAGGATGGTATGTTCCCAGTGAGGCACCGTTCCGCATAGTCCAATCCACCTCTTGTCTGGACTTCCAATCTCTTGTCCCATTTCATCATAGTAGACGGCTCCCTTTTCGTTCAACACTTCGATGCATCCAACCTGAGTGTCTGCAACTTCTTTTACCACCTTTGGCTTTCCTATATTTAGTTTGTCAAGGTAGAGATTGAAAACATCAAACTCGTTTCCTCGCTGTGCAATGATAAAGCGGCTGTCGTATTTGATAGAGTCATACTCTTCTTTCAGCACATTCTGGCCTAACTGATCCAATAGTATGTATTTCCCAGTCTCGGTCTGTTGGACACCATAGTGCCTTTTTATGTTGAAATACTGAAAGTCATACGGCTTGGAACCGTTATATTTTTCTCCTGCATCTTCTATCTCTACGGGGTTAAGTCGGTCAAGGGAACTATATATTATCCCACCTTCCGGATTAGGAAATATCATATATGGAATGTAACGGTCGTAGAGCAGGAATATCCTCTTGCCTCCTTTGATTTCCAAAACTAATGGTATGAGCTGTTTCGTATTCGTGGAGCGCCAGGTTACAACAGAGTCGGGAATGTCGCTTGACAAGGTGGAGTAGTTATATACATGCTTTCCATCTTCATAAACAAGCTGCTGCATGATGGCAAGCTCTGGTCTTAAGAACATCAGCACATACGTAGACTTCCTACCTTCCCGCTTCCATTTTCCGTTGTCGTTGACGGTGAAAGCCTTGCCAATATATGAGTTGAAATCTGCTGTATGCAGGTCTTTAGCCTCAATAAATTTTTCTTTAGAATCATCAATATCTTTTCTGTTCAGGGTGTCTTCATGTGAATTTAGGTTCCATTTTATCGGGTTCATGTTCGACGATTTATCCAATATTGTCTCTTTGCTTTTTAATCCTAAGCTTTTTCGGCTATACTGGTCGGGGCCAATCTTGGTGTAGACATCAATGTTATAGCCTGCACCATTAAAACTGATGGCATCAACATCGGGCAGTGATAGACATTGTTGCGCATGCAGACTTGTTGCATTGTAATAGCAGAGGAGCAAGAGAACGAATAGCTTTTTCATAAGTGTTCATTATTGGTTTTATGAACAAAGATAAGAATTTCAAAGGAGAAATGCTAATTTTTTGAAAGGAAAAATGAAGAAAATAAGAATAGGATTAGTGTTAGAAAAGACAGAAATACAGGTTTTGATAACGGATTTTCCTGCCTTGTTTTCTTGCATATATCAGGAAAAATTGCGAATATTGCAGCGTGAATTGCGATGTCCTGTACAGGAAGGTAACGCAGAGGGAAACAGAATTCATGATAAGATATCATATCAGACGCATTTGGAACTGGTTGCACCGCATGGGGTATTCGCGCGGTTTTGGGGTCCAGTCTCCGTCGGCATATAGCTTCATCCGCTATGTGTTGAATGAGCATTATCCCTATTATGCCTATGCACCACTGTGTGAAAAGCATAAGGCGGAGAGTCACGCCACAAAGAAGAAAGGACGTTTGTATTTTCGTTTGGCCAATTTTGCACAGGCAACGTGCTGGTATGACTATCTGCCTGCAACCGAAGCTTATGCCGACTACGTGTGCGCGGGCTGCCAGTCTACGGTTTTCAAGTCTATTGATGCCACTGCCATTCCGCAACATTTCCGCATCGCCCGCCTCTCTATGAAAGGTGATTATAAGGCAGTCTATGAAGCTCTTTCTGCTGTGGCAACAGCCGATTCTATTCTGATTTTAGAGGGAATCTACGACAATAGAGACACAAAGGCTTTTTGGAAGCAGGTGGTAGAGCGTGTGGAAGCAGTCACCACTTATGACCTCTATTCTTGTGGTATTGTACTTTTCGACACTTCTAAGTTCAAGCATCATTATATCGTTAATTTCTGATTAAGCCTTTGCTCGTTATGTTTTCTTGCCACGGTCGTGCGTTCTGAAAGGCTGTTTGACGTTGGCCAATGGCGTGTTAAATAGGGTGGGGACTCTAACCTGGTTGCGGTATTGGGGAAAAAGGGGACCTCCCCCGACCCCTCCCAAGGAGGGGAGCACGAGTTTAGAGCATCTTTTTAGGAAACAAATGGAAACCTCCCCCAGCCCCTCCCAAGGAGGGGAGAACGAACTTGCAGCGTTTTCTTAAGACACGAAATGAATTCGTTTGTATACCAACAGCTTTTATATCTTCTAAGATTTTCTACGATATTCTCGGATGTCGCTTGCGACGAGGAGGCCTACATTGCAAGTAGGAAGACTCCTAACCGCTTCGCGGTATATCTCAGAAAATTTGAGAATATCGAATAAAATGAATTCGTTTGTATACTAACAGCCTTTTATATCTTCTAAGATTTTCTGCGATATTCTTGGATGTCGCTTGCGACGAGGCATCCTACACTGCAAGTAGGAAGACTCCTAACCGCTTCGCGGTATATCTCAGAAAATTTGAGAATATCGAATAAAATGAATTTGTTTGTAAGCTGATAACCTTTATATCTTCTAAGATTTTCTGTGATATTCTCAGATGTCACCTGTGACGAGGAGGCCTACACTGCAAGTAGGAAAGCTCCTAACCGCTTCGCGGTATATCTCAGAAAATTTGAGAATATCGAATAAAATGAATTCGTTTGTATGCTAACGACCTTTATATCTTCTAAGATTTTCTGCGATATTCTCGGATGTCACCTGCGACAAGGAGGCCTAAACTTCAAGGGGAAAGTCTCCTATCTGCTTTTCTCTATATCTCTGAATATTGGAGGACGCCTACAAATATCCATATTGTTTATTGCTGCCCGCACCTGATATTTTCTGAGATTTTTGCACTCCTGTCGTGTAACTCCATGCAGTTTGCGCTGTAACTTGACACAAAATAGGCGGTAATCTGCGTCAAAACACACGATGATTTGACGCAGATTGCATGGTGATTTGACGCAAATTACAAACTGTTTCAATATGGACTTACCACTTCGTTTGCCTTTTGTTAGGTAACCATTTGTTTATCAGTACTTTGCAAGTGTTTGGAAGGCGAGTTTTATTTGCATTGATACCATGACCGTTTGCTTATGTCCGCACTGCTCATGAAAATAAGACTCACATAGCTTAAAAACGGAGAGTGACAGTATTCTGAACATACCTTGTTTTAATCTTTATTGACGATTGAATTGAAAAAACTTTCATCTTTTCTTGTGAATAAGATTTATTTTGCTATTTTTGCACGCAAAATTGTGAATAAACTAAAAAGATAAGACGATGTATTGGACACTTGAATTAGCTTCAAAATTGGAAGATGCACCTTGGCCTGCAACAAAAGACGAACTGATAGATTATGCTGTTCGTTCAGGTGCGCCACTTGAAGTGCTTGAAAATTTGCAGGAGATAGAAGACGAAGGCGATGTTTATGAAAGCATCGAGGATATATGGCCGGATTATCCTTCAAAGGATGATTTCCTGTGGAATGACGATGAATATTAAATAAGTAGCTTTCCTATTCCCTCTATTCTCCTCGTTTCGCATATACAACAAACAACATTCTTTCAAATCAGAAAAGAGAGAAAGACGGACATCTGAAGTTTTTCTGTACTGTCTCTCCTATAGTCGTTGGAGGCATGTTGCTTTGATAGGCGGTTTCCCTTGTTACATGTGTTGTAGCGCATTCCATGTAGCAAGGGAAGTTTTTTTATCTTCATCTTTTGGTGGCTGACGCATTTCTGCTCATTTCATAAATATAGCATGAATGACATTTTTATGAAATGAAATTTTGAAGTATCATGAATAACCTTTATCTTTGTACTTTATAAAAACGTCATTAATGACACTTTTGTGAAATGACATGTTGATAAAGCGAGACAGGTACCTTAATGCATTGATTGGTTGGAAGCATACTGACCTCATAAAGATAGTCACGGGAATAAGGCGTTGTGGCAAATCTTTCTTGCTGTTTACACTCTTTCACCAGCATTTGTTGCAGACAGGTACAGACGAATCGCATATTATAGAGATTGCTCTGGATGATATCAGCAACGAATCTCTACGTGATCCTTTCAGGATGATGACGTATGTAAAAGAGCGCATCCGAAGCGGGGAACAATATTACTTGATTATTGACGAGGTTCAGTTGCTTGGCCGTTTCGTCGAAGTGCTCAATAGTTTCATGCATATTCCGAATGTAGATGTTTATGTAACAGGAAGTAATTCTCACTTCCTATCTAAGGATGTAGCTACAGAATTCCGTGGTCGGGGCATAGAAATCCATGTATATCCGCTTTCATTTGCCGAACTGTATGCTGCTGAAGGAGGCGACACGTCTGCTTTGTGGAAACGATACTGCGTCTATGGTGGGCTTCCTTACTTGGCGACATTAGAGAACAATGCAAAGCGGGCAGAATATCTCACGTCGCTGAATAAAACTCTTTATCTGAGAGATATTGTTGAGCGCAACAGGATTGTGAATGTAGAAGAGTTCTCAGAACTGATGTGCGTCATGGCTTCGGGCATTGGCTCACCATGCAATCCGAACAAAATTGCCAACACATTCAAGACCGTAAAGAAAGAAACGCTTGCTCCGCAGACTATTTCCAAGTATCTCTCTTATATGGAAGATGCGTTTATTATAGAGCGTTCCACAAGGTATGATGTTAAGGGGCGCAGGTATATTGGCACGTTATCTAAATACTATTTTCAGGATATTGGCCTGCGCAATGCACTGCTGAACTTTCGACAGACAGAGGAAACGCATATCATGGAGAATGTTATTTACAATGAACTCCGCAGCCGTGGATATGGCGTTGATGTCGGTGTGATTGATGTTCGGACGGCAACGGAACGCAGACAGCTTGAAGTTGATTTTGTGGCTGACAAAGGAGATCGGCGATATTACATCCAGTCGGCATTTTCTTTAGCGGATGACGAAAAGCGAGAACAGGAATTAGCTTCATTGAAACGTATTCATGATGCGTTCAAGAAAGTAATCATTGTGCGTGAGGATATTGCTTCCTATCACGATGAACACGGCGTACTGATTATGGGGTTAATGGACTTTCTGCTCAAAACGAACGTAGATGAGATTTTGTGATTTCGGGCGTATAGACAAGTGTAATGGCATTTTATGCAGCATGTTGAAAATCAATGGAGACTATAGCAGAGACTGAGGTACCGTATCTTGTGCAATATTCCATATGTTCAGACGTTATATAAGCGTGCAGAAACAGATTAAAATCATAATGGTAATGGTGCTGATGCAGGTCGCAATGTCGGCCAAAGCACAGTATGATGCAGCTTTCAGTCATTATTTTGACATGGAGACCTCGTTCAATCCGGCTGCTGCCGGCAAGGAGAGCAGACTCAATGTCAACCTTGCCTATGCGCTCAATTTTACCGGTTTTGAGCATAATCCGCGCACGATGTATGCCGCTGCCGACATGCCTTTCTATCTGATGAGAAGCTATCATGGGGTTGGTTTGCAGTTCTTGAACGAGAAAATCGGCCTTTTCACCCATCAGAAATTAGCGTTGCAATATGCCCATCAGCTGAAGTTGGTGGGTGGAAAGCTGCGTGCAGGCCTGCAATTGGCATTGCTCAATGAAGGTTTCGACGGTTCGAAAGTTGATCCAGGGACCGCTGGTGACCCTGCCTTTGCCACTACAGATATCAATGGAAATGGGTTGGATCTTAGTGCCGGACTCTATTACATGCGCGGTGTGTGGTATGTAGGCGCGTCGGTTCAGCATTTGAATGGGCCGACAATTCGCATGGGTGATGTCAAAGAACTCAAGATTGATCCTACTTATTATTTGACCGGTGGATACAATATTAAGCTGAGAAATCCGTTCTTGAAAATAAAGCCTTCAGTGCTGTTGCGCACAGACGGCAAGGCCTATCGCGCCGATGTAACTGGTCGTTTGGTCTATACGCACGAAGGAAAAATGCTCTATGGCGGCATCAGTTATAGTCCCACAAATTCCGTTACTGCCCTCATTGGCGGTACCTTTCATGGCATAGTGTTGGGCTACAGCTATGAAGCCTACACCTCCGGACTTAGCTTTGGCAACGGAAGTCATGAGCTTTTCGTGGGCTATCAGATGGATGTCAACCTTGCCAAAAAGGGCAGAAACAAACATCAAAGTGTTCGCATTTTATAACAACTGACAATGAAATACAAAATAACAATAGGGATTTGCACGCTGTTGGCAAGCTTCACGATGTCGGCTTGCTTCAGTGGTAAGACCATGTCAATGGCTGGCCGAGGCGGAGAAGTCGTTGGGGTTGGTGGTGGAAAAGCCTTTTCAGAGCCTGCTCCTTACGGCATGGTGAGAGTTGATCGCGGTTTCCTGCACATGGGACTTGACAAGCAAGACTCGCTTTGGGGCAAGAAAATGCCTGTGAAAGACATTTCGGTTGACGGCTTCTGGATGGATGAAACCGAGGTCACGAACTCCAAATACAAGCAGTTTGTGATGTGGGTGCGCGACAGTATTCTGCGCACACGTCTGGCTGATCCAGCCTATGCAGGCGACGAAAGCTATATGATTACCGAAGACAAGAATGGAGATGCCATTACGCCTCGCATCAACTGGAAGAAGCCTTTGCCGCGTAAACCGAACGAAGATGAGCAGCGTGCCATTGAAAGTCTTTATGTAACCAATCCTGTTACAGGAGAAAAACTTCTTGATTGGCGCCAGATGAACTATCGTTATGAGATTTATGACTACACGGCTGCAGCTCTTCGACGCAATCGCATGAACCCTGCTGAACGTTCGTTCAACACGGATATTATCATGGATGACGATGAACCTGTGATGATTTCAAAGGATACCGCCTTTGTTGATGACGAGGGACGGATTGTCCGTCAGACGATTGATCGCCGGCGAACAGGCCCTTGGGACTTCCTCAATACGTATATTGTGAACGTCTATCCCGATACAACCTGTTGGGTGAACGACTTCAAGAACTCCGACAACGAGATGTATCTGCGCAACTATTTCAGTAATCCTGCCTATAATGATTACCCTGTTGTGGGGGTCACTTGGGAGCAGGCGAATGCCTTTTGTGCATGGCGTACCGAGTATTTGCTGAAGGGATTGGGTGCTGAAGCACGCTATGTGCAGCGTTATCGGCTGCCCACTGAGGCCGAATGGGAATATGCTGCACGTGGCAAGAACGGTAATGAATTCCCCTGGGAAAACAAGGATATGAAGAATGGTAATGGCTGTTTCTATGCTAACTTCAAGCCCGATCGCGGTAATTACACCGAAGACGGCAACCTCATTACAAACAAGGTGGGCATCTATGGTGCCAATTCCAACGGGCTTTTCGACATGGCCGGCAACGTAGCTGAGTGGACAAGCACGGCTTATACAGAGTCGGGCGTAGATGCAATGAACGACCTTAACCCGCAACTTTCCTATAATGCCGCCAAAGAAGACCCCTATGCACTGAAGAAAAAGAGTGTGCGCGGTGGCTCATGGAAAGACCCCGAAAGTCTCATTCGCTCGGCATGGCGCTCTTGGGAATATCAGAATCATCCACGTTCATACATTGGCTTCCGCTGTGTTCGCAGCCTCGCCAATACGACAAGCAGTAACAAAAGCAAGAAAAAATGACAAGATACAGTAAACTGAATATCGTCTATCGTCTGCAGAAGTGGATGGATAGCGTGCCTGGTCAAACGTTCCTTAACTATGCATATAGCTGGGGAGCAGCCATCGTTGTGCTTGGCGCTTTGTTCAAGTTAGTGCATGTTGAGGGGGCCGACTTCTGGTTAATTCTTGGTATGGGCACAGAGGTTGTTGTGTTCTTCCTGTCGGCTTTCGACCGTCCTTTTGACAAAACGACCGACGGAATGGAACTTCCTACGCATGTAACTGAGGAATATCTTGCCCGCAAAGATGAGGATATATCCCCTGCAGCGCCTGTTGTTACAGCGTCTGTACAGGCAAAACCTGCCCCGGCTCCTGTCGTTACAGCAGCTGAAACCGTTGCAGCCACGGCCCAGGTTGCCCAGGTAAGCCTGCCGACGGCCGACCCGGAAATGGCCGAAGCACAGCAGAACTATGTGGATGAACTGAAGAAACTCACAGAAGTTTTAGGAAAGGTAGGCGAACAGAGCACACGTCTTACGCGCGATAGTGAGGAAATGGAAAACCTCAACCGCACGCTGACAGGCATCACTAAGGTGTATGAAATGCAGCTGAAGAGTGCCAGTCAGCAGATTGGGACTATCGACCAAATCAACGAGCAGAGTCGTCTGCTGGCCCGACATATCGAACAACTCAACGCTATCTATGCCCGCATGATAGAAGCAATGACTACCAACATGCGTGCAGCAGCACCAAATCAAACTCCACAACCATAATGGCTATTAAGAAAAGACTGATATCTCCGCGCCAGAAGATGATCAACTTGATGTATATTGTCTTGTTGGCCATGCTTGCACTCAACATCTCAACCGAGGTGTTGGACGGCTTTTCAATTGTGGAGGACAGTCTGAATCGTACCACGGGTAACGCTACCCAAGAGAACGTTGCACTTTATCGGGACTTCGAAATGCAGATGAAGCAGAACCCGGAGAAAGTGAAAGCATGGTTTGAAAAGGCCACTTCGGTGAAGCTGATGAGTGATTCGCTCTATGATTTTGCCCAACAACTCAAGGTGGCTATCGTCAAAAAAGCCGATGGAAAGAATGGAGATGTCTATAATATAGAGAACAAAGATAACCTCGATGCAGCCAGTGAAGTGATGCTTGCACCGTTGACAGGGCAGGGGAAAAGCCTCTTTCTGCGTGTCAACAACTATCGTGAGCGCATACTGAAAATGGTTGATGATCCTCATCAGAAGCGTATCATAGCCGATAATCTCTCGACTTCTGTGCCACGTAAAGCCCGTCTTCAAGGCAAGAACTGGCAGGAGTATATGTTTGAGAACATGCCGGTAGCTGCTGCCGTTACATTGCTTTCAAAGCTTCAGAGCGATGTACGCTATGCCGAAGGTGAGGTGCTTCACACGTTAGTTTCCAATATTGACGTGAAAGATATCCGTGTGAATAAGCTCAGTGCCTACGTGATACCTGAGAAAACGGTACTCTATCCAGGCGAGCGTTTCAATGCAAACATCGTCATGGCTGCCGTAGATACAACGCTGCAACCACAGATTTTCGTCAACGGACAGCGTGTCATGGCGCGTAATGGGCAGTATGGTTTCACGGCATCGGGGGTCGGTGAGCATAGCATAAGCGGTTATATTCTGATGCAAAATCGCAAGGGCGACATCATTCGTCGCAACTTCTTGCAGAAGTATAGCGTTATTCCTGCACCGAATAGTGCCACGGTTGCAGCCGACATGATGAACGTGTTGTATGCCGGTTATCCTAACCCGATGAGCGTCAGTGTGCCGGGTGTGCCTGCCAATGCAGTCTCGGTGTCGATGAGCGGAGGTTCAATGACTGCTAAAGGCAATGGACATTTCGTTGCTGTTCCTGCTGCTGTGGGCAAGGATGTGACCATTCATGTCACCGCACGCGACAAGGGACAGGTGAGAACTCTGCCTCCGTTTGTGTTCCACGTGCGTAAGTTGCCCGACCCGACAGCCTATATCGCTCTCGGCACTAACCGTTTCAAGGGTGGTGGAATGAGTAAGGCGGCACTGATGGGAGCATCGGGTATCAATGCAGCTATTGACGACGGACTGCTTGATATTCCTTTCCGTGTGTTGAGTTTTGAAACCGTTTTCTTCGATAATATGGGCAATGCGGTTCCCGTGGCATCGGCCGGAGCAAACTTCTCTGACCGCCAACGCGAAACATTCCGTACCCTTTCACGCAATCGGAGGTTCTATATCAGTCATGTCAAGGCCATTGGTCCTGATGGAATTACCCGCACTTTGACGGGTGCTTTGGAAGTAATTGTAAGATAATGATGAATATGAAAAGATTATATGTAGTGCTGTTGGTGGGCGCCTTTTCCTTGAATGGTATGGCACAATCACCGCTCCGAAAGGCTGAGGCAGCTGCCAAGATGAAGAAAAGCAACGCCAATAATCTGACAATGCGTGCTAAACTCATGTATCCCACGCAGCAGGCGATGAACGAGGATGTAGTGTGGCGGCGCGATGTTTACCGCGAACTCAATCTCAACGATAATGCCAATGGCGGACTCTACTATCCTGTTGAGCCCACCGACGGACGCATGAACCTCTTCACGTTGTTGTTCAAACTCATGATGGCAGGTCCAAACCATGGCGGTATCAACGTCTATCAGTATCGTCTTGACGGTAATGAGAAGTTCACGGATGATGCAAAAGTGAAGCCATTGACATTCCTTGACGACCATCATATCTTCTATGAACGCACCGATCGTGGCGTGCATATAGATAACAGCGACATTCCTTCAGCCGAGGTAAAAGCCTATTATCTGAAAGAAAGTTCCTATTTCGACCAGGCCACAGGAACTTTCCATACGAAGGTTCTTGCCCTTTGTCCCGTCATGGAACGACAGGATGATTTCGGCGAAGGAACAACGAAATATCCCCTGTTCTGGGTGAAATATGACGATATAGCATCAGCACTTGCCAAGCAGACGGTCATAACAAGCAACCTGAACAATGCTGCCGTAATGAGTCTTGACGATTTCTTCACGATGAATGTCTATAAGGGAAAGATCTACAAGACGACCAATATGCAAGGGCAGACCTTGGCACAATATTGCAAGACCGACAGTGCTTTGAGCAAGGAACAGCGTCGGATTGAAAGGGAAATTGCTTCATTTGAAAAGAATATATGGGGCGACCAAGCACGTAAGGACTCGCTTGACAGCATCTCCAGACTCAGTGGCAAACAGCTTAAGACGATGCGTGCGGCCAATCGTCGCGCATCGAAAAGCACTACACCGAGCGTTCGCAGCAACCGCCGTGCAAGTTCAGGCAGCAGTTCTTCTTCGGGAGGACAGGCCCGTGTTACGGTGCGCAGGCAGCGTCATTGAAAGTAGGAACCGTTTACTTATATAAATTTAGAGAGTATGAAAAAATCAATGATGTTATTCGTTTTGGCTTTTGTGACTTTGTTTGCAACGGAGTCAAAGGCCCAGATTAATTTTGGTGTGAAGGGCGGTTTGAATGTAACCAGAATGTCTTTCGATGAATCTCTGATCAAGGAAGACAATCGGTGTGGTTTTTTCTTCGGCCCTTCGGTGAAGTTTACCCTGCCTGTTATAGGCCTCGGTATGGATGTTTCAGCCCTCTACGACCAGCGTGAAGCAAAGATAGAAGGTGGAAATGAGAACCTGAAACAGCAGCAGATTGTTGTTCCTGTCAATGCCCGTTACGGCTTTGGACTTGGTGATGCGGCGAGCATTTACTTCTTTGCAGGCCCTCAGTTCGGTTTCAATGTGGGCAGTAAAGACCAGACAATCGTCAAGGATATTGCCGACTGGAAGTTGAAAACGTCCAATTTCAGTGTCAACCTTGGCTTTGGTTTGATGCTCGTTAAGCATCTTCAGATTAGCGCCAACTATAATATTGCCTGTGGAACAACGGGTGAAATGAGTTTCAGTAAGGCCGCTGATAAAACTTGGAAGACTTTGGCCGGCAAGACAAAAGACGGTCGTGCCAATGCTTGGCAGGTTGGTTTGGCCTATTATTTCTGAGAAGAACGTAGCTTGCTGACAGCCGGTTAACGGCAAAGGAATAGCAAAGCAATCGTAAAGATAATAACACTACAGATGCTGTTTGTGTCCTGTAGTGTTATTTTTTTTTGTAAACTTTATGTCTTGTTTTTAACACTTTATGGCCTCACCAAATAGAAATGACGCCTCGTGTTCTGTACTTGTGTGAGGCTATTTTATGGCTTCAATACTCTCATTTTTATCATCTTGAATTATAATTCCATTCATCATGCGTTGCAACTTGACGCAGATTACCGTGCTGTTTGCATTAGAATACACGATGAAATGGTGCAAATTAGAAGGTGATTTGATGCAAATTGTAGCATTTCCCTATGTGAGATTAGCCTGCGATTTGTTTTGAGTCTTGTAATTGTTTGACTGTCAATGCTTTGTAATTCGTTAAAATATGGCGCACATTTAGAATGAGGAAGACTCTCATTCTGAATTCTTTAATCTATTCAAGGGAATTGTAAAGTTTGTTGAAAGGAATTAACATATATTCTGCTTCTTAGGATGTGGGTGCAGAACAGCCTTTATATCTTCTAAGATTTTCTACGATATTCTTGGATGTCGCCTGCGACGAGGCGGCCAAAACTGCAAGTAGGAAGGCTCCTAACCGCTTCGCGGTATATCTTAGAATATCGGAGAATATCTGAAAATATCAGTTTATTTGCCCTCCAACAACCCTTGTATCTTCTAATATTTTCTTTGATATTCTTAGATGTCGCCTGCGACGAGGCGCCCAAAACTGTAAGGGAAAGTGCTCCCAACCACATGGTGATATACTGTAGAATGCAGGAGAATATGGGCCTTCAACACGTTGTTCTTTACATGATACTCTCAATAAGCAACCATATATTCAGCAGAGTAACGATGCCGGCCAATGAATAAAGGAAGATAGCATTAGGCAGACTGTTGGCATACTTGCCCATGACGCGGCGTGAAGAAGTGAGACCTACTTGCAGAAATACCGTGAAAGGCAATTGAACTGATAAGAACATCTGTGAGATAATCAGTCCTTTGAAAGGGTCACCAATAAAGAAAATCAAAAGCAGAGCTATACCAAGCGACAGCACGATGCCTAAGATGGAATGAGTATCTTTGGCATTATACGACTCACCGAAAAGGCCCGAGAAGATGCTTCCGGCTGCCATTCCACTTGTGATTGTGCTTGAAATGCCCGCCAACAGTAAGGCTATGGCAAAGATGTTGGCTGCATTGTTGCCTAAAAGTGGCTGAAGCATGGCCTGCGCTTGGGCCAGTTCGTCAACGTGTTGCCCGTGAGCAAAGAACGTAGTTGCCGCTAACAATATCATTGCTGAATTAATGGCCCAGCCCACAATCATGGAAAACAACGTGTCGACAAATTCATATTTCAGCATGTGTTGAATGCGTTCGTCGCCTTTCAGATGTATTTCCCGACTCTGAACAATCTCTGAATGCAAGAACAGATTATGTGGCATGACCACTGCACCGAGCACACTCATGATGATCAACAGCGACCCTTGAGGCACTGAAGGCACAAAAGCGCCTTGCAAAGCCTGCGGCCAATGGATGTCGACAAGAAAGAGTTCATAGATAAACGAAAGGCCAATCATCGACACAAAGCCTATGATAGCGCGTTCCATCTTCTTGTAACTGTTAGTGAAGAGCATGATGAGTGTGGCCGCCGTTGTCAGTATTGCACCTGTCGGAATGCTGATACCAAAGAGCATTTGCAATGCGATGGCGCCCCCTAATATCTCGGCCAATGAGGTTGAGATGCTGGCTAAAATAGCACTCACTACTATCGGTCGTCCCACCCATTTGGGTGCATATTTCACCGCAGCCTCACTCAGACAGAGGCCCGTTACTATGCCTAAGTGAGCCACGTTGTGCTGTAAGGCAATGAGCATAATGGTGGAAAGTGTCACAACCCATAGCAAAGCATAGCCGTATTCAGAGCCCGCGGCGAAGTTACTTGCCCAGTTTCCCGGATCAATAAAGCCCACGGTGACGAGTAATCCCGGCCCAATATACTTGAAAATATCCAATCCTCCCAGCACATGTGGGTGGTCCTTGCGTTTCAATTCCTTAATGAAATTCTTCATTTCTCCTAATCTTTTTGTGACAAAGTGTTATGGCAAAGATAATATAAGATATGGAAAACGAGGATACATCAGGTCTGAAAATTTTGTTTCCCGTTTATAAATCACTTGTTTTTATGATTGAAAACGGCTATAGTTCTGTCCGAAAAAGCATTCTTGTTGTTATATATACCTAAATGACTGCATTGCTCATGGGCGTGAAAGCAAATAAAAATGGTTTGCGCCCACTGTTGTTGTGACTGCGCAAACCATTCTTTTATGCTTGTAGTGTCAGGGCTTTCAGCCCGATAAGTCAGGTCTTTCTACTTGCGGACGCGGTTCTCTCCGCTTTTGATAAGATTGGGAGAAGCAAGGATTTCCTTATATTTCGCAGGATTATCAAGCAGTTTTTGAGCCGCTTTAATCTGCTTGTCGTGCTTCAATGTGTACTCGATTGTGCCACGCTGATAATAGTAAATGCTGACAATAGTGCTTGCCAAAGCCTGCATGATGCGGTCACGATTGTAATCAAGGTCCTTGGCTACGTTGTGCTTCAACTTGTTTTCAATGGCGTCAAACTCTGGCTTTGCATCGTTATAATAGCCCTCGAATTTCGCTGTTTTCACAAGTTCTTTCAATATATTCTCACTCACACCGTCGTATTTGAAACCGCTTTTGAGCACGTGTTGCTTAAAGGCTTCATAGTCATCATCGGTGAGTTCAAATGCCGAAGGGTTTGCTATCGTCGGGTGTTTTGCTACATAGCTGACGATGTAATCAAGCACAGTCTCCGTGGAATCGATAACCGACATGAGATAGGTCTGGATGTTTGAGGCCGTGTCGGGTGCTATTTCAAGGTCGGGTTTGATGCCACCGCCATCGCGAACCTCACGGCCATGCAGGGTGTGGAACACCTTACTGAGCGAGTCGGGCACATGTTCTGTGCTGCCACCACGGTCATGTCGGTAGTTGATAGCCTGAATACAGCGACCGCTTGGAATGTAATATTTGTGCGTGGTGAGCTTCATCTTGCCGTTGTAGGGCAGGTCAACCGTGGTCTGTACGAGGCCTTTCCCATAGGTACGTGTGCCCATAATGACGGCGCGGTCAAGGTCTTGTAGCGCACCGGCTGTAATCTCACTGGAGCTTGCAGTGTTGTTGTTGACCAGCACAACGATAGGAATGACGGTGTCGATAGGTTCGGCGGTCGTCTTATAGTCGCGGTCAAGACGCTTCACTTTGCCATGGTTTGAAACGATGGTCACGTCTTTCGGCACGAAGAGATTAACGATATTGACGGCTTCACTCTCTAATCCGCCACCGTTATTACGCAGGTCAACGATGAGTTTATGCATGCCGTTTTTCTTCATTTCAACAAAAGCGCGGCGGAAATCCTTAGAGCAATCCTCGGTGAATTGATTGAGATTGATATATCCGATGCCGTTGTCAAGCAGTCCATAATAAGGCACAGCAGGCATCTTGATAGCGCCACGCGTAATCTTCAGTTTCATGATTTTACCTGTCGACGGACGGCGAATTTTAATCATGAATGTCGTGCCGGCATCTCCCCGAAGATGGTCACTGACAAACTGAGTCGTCTTTCCTTCCATCGAAAGATCATCTATGGAGAGGATTAAATCACCTTTACGTAGGCCTGCATTTGCAGCCGGCATGTTCTCATAAGGCTCATCAATGAAGACATTCTTATACTTCGGACTGTAGCGTATCAACGCACCAACACCGGCATATTTTCCTGTCATCAGCATCTTGAGGTCTTTGCCCTTGGCCTGCGGATAGTACTCCGTGTAGGGGTCGAGCGACTCAAGCATAGCATCAACAGCATTGCCGATAACCGTGTCGGCAGGCAGTTTGTCGACATAAAGCAGGTCAAGGTTCTTGTAAATGGCATTGAACACTTCGAGGTTCTTGGCCACGGTGAAGTTATGGTCTTTATCACTTTGCGCGGCAACCGGTAGTGAGAGCAGCGCAAAAATATATATCAACAACTTTCTCATAATACGTACAAAAGTAATATATATGGATGTAATAACCACCATTGTAAAGGCTAAATTTGATAAAAAGAGGCGTGAAATGATTTTTTTCTCGAAAATGTTTGGCGTTTAAAAAAGAATATCTTACCTTTGCAAACGCAATTCAGTAATGCTGTTTGCATCATGCTTCAATAGCTCAGTTGGTTAGAGCACCTGACTGTTAATCAGGGGGTCGTTGGTTCAAGCCCATCTTGAAGCGCACGAAAAGGAATTACGAAAGTGATTCCTTTTTTGTTTATTGCAGTTCCTATAGATAGAAGTTGTTTCACAGTTATTTGCAGTGCACTCCCCCATTTTGGTTTGGTCGGAATGTAACAAAGTTCATGTTTTTGTTCCTTTTGGGTTATTTTCCTATACAAAAAGCCTTTGAATGTAAGATATTTTATCTATCTTTGTGGCAGAACAAATCGGATATACGTGTGTGAAACATGTGCTTACGGGCGACGATATACGCCTTATATCTTGTCATTTTGTGGCTATAGCCGTGATGAAAAACATGTAATAACAACGATATTAGAATTTTCTTAACTTTTAAAATTATTAATTATGGAAATTACAGAAGCTGTAAAAACATGCCTTTCCAAGTCATTTAAATTAGACGGGAGAGCTTCAAGAAGTGAGTATTGGTATTTCGTGCTGTTCCAGTTCTGCTTGTATTTTGTTGGAATAGTCATCATGAGCTTAAGCGCGGCATTTCAATCCGATAGCGGACTTGGCATTGTTGGTGGTTTGTTTTTACTCGTTGGTGGTTTATTTTTGCTTGCAACCTTAGCTTGTGTTCCTGCAAGTATCTGTGCCCAGATAAGGAGATTGCACGATGTTGGCAAGCCAAGTGTCTATTGGTTCATTAACCTTGTTCCGTTCGGTGGCTTGGTATTGCTTTATTTCTGCGTTCTTCCGAGCGTTGCTGACAACGAATTCGGCGAGTGCCCTTGCAAATAACAAGCAGGTAAGCAGGTGCTCATCATTGGGCACCTGAATAGCTTTTTATATATTGTTCTTTTGCTTTACCACTGTTTTCTGACTTCGCCGGGTGTCTATCCTGTCATCTTTCATCAGTTGTGCAGACTTTTACACGTCTTCATGAAGATAGCAGACAGACTGGCTGAAAGGAGAGAAAACAGTGGTAAATCATTTCAGCGCTTACTTCAAAGCATGCAAGTAAGTCTGCAATATGCGTCATATCAGCGTGTAATCTCAGTCACTTTACAACGCAATATGGGTCACTTTACCACGTAAAGTGACCCATATTAGAAACCATCTTGAATGTGCTTGTAAATCAAGAACTTATCAATCGTTGGTTTGTTGCTTATAAATGCGTTCGTAAGGTCAACTCCTACATTTTTTCATAAGGAGGAAGCTGGCTTCTGAACAGCATGCTTTATGCAAAACTGATGACCGATTGTACAGGTTCGTCTCCGCCCTTTTCATCGTTCTTGGCTACGTGCGTACCTGATGCTAAATTGCGAATTTCCTCCAACATCTGGCGAGTACGCTTGTAAGTTGGAGTGTTTTCAACTGCAAGAATGACGTCTTCGTTGTCGAGATCTTCAGGTCGGAACAGGAAGATATGAGGCCTGCGCTTATACTGATTGTTCTTTCCTATGCTGCCATAATAGTGGCCTCGGCGTTCATCCCGCTCTGCACGGCGTTCCTCTTCCTGTGCGATGCGGTCGGCTTCCTCCTGCGTATGCTTCTTCAGATGCCCGTCCATGCCGTCTACATCCTCAATACCGAAGCCCGTTGCAAGGATAGTAACCTTGACCCGTTTACCCAATTCAGGGTCTATGGCAATACCCCATTTGATTTCAAAGTCGCTTCCAAACTTCGCCATGAAGTCGTTGACATCGTTCATTTCCTCCATCATGAGGCCCGAATTGTCGTTCTTTTCATTGCAGAAATTAATGCTCAACAAAATCTTCTTGGAGTTGAAGATGTCGTTGTCGTTCAGCAATGGCGAGTTCAGTGCATCGTCGATAGCCTTCTTCACACGGCCTTCGCCTTCGCCATAACCTGTGCTCATAATGGCCACTCCGCCGTCTTTAAGCACTGTCTTGACATCGTTGAAGTCGAGATTGATAAGTCCATGGTTGGTGATTATCTCTGCAATGCTCTTCGCTGCAATGCTCAATGTATCGTCGGCCTTGCCGAATGCATCGAGAACTGTAAGGTCGGGATAAATCTCCCGCAGGCGTTCGTTGTTGATTACCAATAGGGCATCAACGTGCTTTGACATTTCTTCAACGCCGTCGAGCGCCTGATCTATCTTGCGATCTCCCTCAAAACGGAAGGGAATTGTCACGATACCAACTGTCAGAATGCCCAATTCCTTGGATACACGGGCTATGACAGGAGCTGCTCCCGTACCTGTTCCACCACCCATTCCGGCTGTGATGAAAGCCATTTTCGTGCCGTCACTGAGCATATGCTTAATGTCATCAATGGTTTCTTCAGCTGCCTGACGAGCCTTGGCAGGCTTGTTTCCTGCGCCAAGTCCTTCCTTTCCAAGTTGCAGGTGCACGGGAACCGGCGAGTCGTTGAGCGCCTGATTGTCGGTGTTGCAGAGTACAAATGTGACATCATGAATACCTTCACGATACATATGATTAACGGCATTGCCACCTCCACCGCCGACACCTATCACCTTAATGATGCTGTCAACTTTCTCAGGTTCACCGAAATCCAAGATTGATGATTTATTGATATTATCAGCCATATCGTCTTTATTTAATTGTCAGAACTATGTGTTTATGCGATTATTCGTCTTCGGAGATCATCTTTCCAAAGAAACTCTTGAGTTCTTTGAAAATCTTATGAGAGGTACTGTTCTCTTTCTTTTCCTTGGCAATACGCGCTTCTTCCTCGCGTTGTGCCTCGAGTTCAGCTTCCATTTCGGCCTCCTTGCGGCGTCTTTCTTCCTCTTCTGCTTTCTGTTTCTCAACCTCTGTGCGTACCACTCCGCTACCGGTTGTCTCGTTCAGTGTACGTGGTTTCTGATGCAAGTCAACTGTCGTTGTCGTGGTTTTGGCATCGGGTGCGCTGGCAAAGAGGTCGCTTTTAATCTCTGATCCCGCACAGTTCATGTCGCCTTTTGCCAGAATAGCGAGAACAGTATTCATTGTTCCATCGTGTGCATTGATGCTTTCGTTGGTAGCATTAATGGTTTGTGAAACGAACTTTGCAGTGCGTATCTTCTCTATATGCGTGTGATTGCGGAATGCTGTTTCAATGTTTTTGAGGTTTGATCCGCCACCCGTGAGGATGATACCTCCCAACAGATTGTTGGCATATTCGGCAGGAACTTGAAACCAAACATTCTCAATGATCTCTTCAACACGCGCCTCAACAACTTCTATGAACTTGCGACTTTCAATCTGACGCTCGGCATCTATGGAGAGCATCAGGCTGTTGTCAATGTCGCTGTTGTCGGTGTAAGCACTGGCATATTTAATCTTCATCTTCTCTGCATCGGTCTCTTCCATCTGCAGGGAAGCAATATCTTTCGTGATGTTATTGCCTCCAAGTGGGATGACTGCCAAGTGGCGAAGGATGTTTTTGTAGTAGACGGACACCGTTGTAGTCTCTGCTCCCAAGTCAACAAGCACGCAACCTGACCGTTTCTCGGCTTCACTCAGCACGCTGTCTGCCAGCACCATCGGTGCAAGATACATCTCGGCAATGGCTATCCCGGCCAGATCGAAGCATTTATTGAGGTTGCGATAGAATGTACGATGCCACAGAATATTGAGGAAGTTGCCTTCCAATCGGTTGCATTGAATGCCTACCGGGTCGAGTTGATATTGCTGATCGACCTTGTATTCCTGTGTGGCAGCCTCGAGTATCTCACGGTCTGGATAGCTCATCATACGGTTGGCATCCATTAACTGATTGACCATTTCTTGCGAAACAATGGTATCTGCGGGGAGATCTTTCACGATAACATTGCGCACACTGCGGATAGACTGACCGCCAACACCTACATAAACGTGGGCAATATCAGTCTTGAGCGTAGTTTTCAGCTTGGTAACAATATTGGTAAGACACTGCACCGTCTTGTCAATATTATACACAACACCCTTGCGGATGCACTGTGTAGAGTCTTCTCTGACAACAGCAAGCACGGTGATACTGCCGTCAAGGTTCTTCTTTCCAGCTATACCGGTGATCTTAGTCGACCCCAGTTCTATAGCAACTATAAATTCTGCCATGCGTTATATCTTTATCTATTCAACTTCTGTTTCTTCTTTTCTTTAGTCTTCGGAGCACTTTTCTCTGTCTTATCTGTGGACTTAGGTTTCTTGTTTTCAGTCTTGCCATTCTTCTTGTCAGTCGTAGTTTCAGATTTCTTTGGCTCCGGTTGCTTCGCTTCAGCCTTCTTCTTGGTTGGCGCTGAAACCGCAGATTGTTCGGTCTTCTGCCCGCTTTCAGGCTTCTGATCAGTTGATCCTATGACGTCACTCACGGCCAAAGCCTCATCTACTCCCTCCTTCTCTTCACGCTTTCCGTCCTTTCGTTTACAGATAATCTGATTGTCAAACTCAAGGTTGATGTAGCTGTAACGGTTCCAACCTGCTTGAGAAAGACCGTATTTATAGAACTTCTCAAGGCGTTCCATCTTCTTGTCTACGAAATCAGCTACGGCTGTCTGACGCTTCTTCTTATTCTTGTAATAAGGCAACTGCCCTATATAGATGATATGATTTCCCACACGTGGTATCAGTTCGATACCGAGATCAGGCAACACATTGATTTGTTCTATCTGGTTACACCATAGTTCATTGCTCATCAACTCCTTGCTCAGCGGTGAGATATAATTGGTGGCAAACCATTTGTTGATGTTACCTGTGGCGATAATCAAATCAGATGTGTAATGCGAATTAGGCATAATGCAATCGTTATCATCAAGATAATAATCGTCACCATTGGCACCTTTAATCCTCACAACAGGCATGCGCTGAGTCAATGTGATGTTAACATCGCCGGCTTGTGTCTTGTAACACTCCGCAGTCTTTACGAAAGGACTGCCTTTAAGCGTCTCTTCCATCTTGCGAAGATTGACATATTTCATCGGTTTCTCTAATGGATAGAGTTGCTCTTTCTCTAATCTTGCCTTGATTTCACGGGTATTAATGAAGCCATTTGTGGCCTCATCCTGAATGTTGATGTTTACTTTCGTGCACAGACGGGCCGTCTCTTCCGGCTTATCAAAGGCCGTAAACGCCAACAACAGATATACTGCTATCAGCATATCTGACGTTACGATGATGGTCTTTTTCCAGTTAATGTGCATTTGGTAAACGGTTCTTAATTCTTACTGTCTATGATTTTTGCAATCTGTGGCACGTAGTTGTCGAGATTTCCTGCACCGAGAACCACGAGAACATCGAAGTCGCGACTCTTCACATAGTCGAGAACATCGTCCTTTCGGATGATGGTTTTCTCCACACCCGGCTTGAGATTATCGAATATCAACTTACTCGTGACGCCTTCAATCGGCTCTTCACGTGCCGGATATATCTCTGTAAGAACGACTTCATCAAAGTTACTTAGTGCATCGGCAAACTCACGATAGAAGTCGCGGGTACGTGTATAAAGGTGTGGCTGGAATATAACGGTTATCTTTCGTCCCTTGAACAGTTCTTTCAGACTCCTTGCACTCTGCAGTACTTCCTTGGGATGATGCCCGTAATCTGACAGGAAGACATGCTTGTCATTCTTGATTTTGAAGTCAAATCTGCGGTCAACGCCTGCATATGTCCGCATGCCGTAACGGAGTTCCTCGGCTGTACAACCATTCAATTGTGCCATAGCCATGGCCGCAACAGCATTCTCAATGTTGATAGGTACGGGCTGTCCGAGTTTGATATTCTTGACATTTTCAATCGGAGAAACAAAGTCAAAGCTAATCTCTCCGTTGTCAATTACAATGTTTTCTGCATGGAAATCACCCGCTTCACGGCTGTAGTCATACACCTTAACGCCCTCCTGTACATGCTGTTTCATTTCCAAATCACGGTGAATGATCAGTGCACCACCCGGCTGAATGAGTTCAGTGTAGTGACGGAAGCTTTCAAGATAGGCTTCTTTTGTACCGTAGATGTCGAGATGATCGGGGTCAGTAGAGGTGATAACGCTCATCCATGGACGCAGCCAATGAAAGCTTCTGTCAAACTCATCGGCCTCAATGACCACGTAATCACTGCTGTCTGAAAGGATATAGTTCGTGCCGTAGTTCTTTGATATGCCGCCCAAGAAGGCATTACAGTCCATGTGACTCTGGTGCATGATGTGTGCACACATTGTAGAAGTCGTAGTCTTTCCATGTGTCCCTGCAAAGCAAAGGCCCTTATGACTGCGTGTCAATGTCCCCAAAACCTGGGCACGTTTCTGGATTTCGAAACCTCCCTCACGGAAGAATTCCAGCTCTTTATGCGTGGCTGGAATGGCCGGTGTGTAGACAACAAGCGTCGACTTGGGGTTCTTGCAGGCATGGGGAATCTCGTCAATATCTTCTTCATAGTGGATCAACATCCCTTCTTTTTCAAGCTGATGAGTAAGGTCTGACGGTGTTTTGTCATAGCCCGCAACGACTTGCCCACGATGAATGAAGTATCTTGCAATAGCACTCATGCCGATACCTCCGGCCCCAATGAAATATACAGCTTTAATATCTTTCAGTTCCATTTACTTTATAGCTAACTTTATAACCTCGTCGGCAATGACGTCGGCAGAGTTCTTTAATCCTAATTTTAATATGTTTTCTTTCAATGATTCCAATTTCTTGGCATCGCCGACCGTATGGAGTGCCGTCTTCAAAAGCACGTCGACGGCCTCGCTGTCCTTGACATAGACAGCCGCATTCCTGTTGACCAATGCCATGGCATTCTTCGTTTGATGGTCTTCGGCCACATTGGGTGAGGGCACGAGTATCACCGGTTTGCCAATCAGACAGAACTCACTGATGCTGCTTGCACCGGCACGACTGATGACCAAATCGGCCGCCTTGTAAGCCGCCCCCATATCACTGATGAAGTCAGTCGCTTTCAGGTTGGGCAGTTCTTCATTCTGCAACCGCTCCTTAATGGCTTCATAATACACCTTACCTGTCTGCCAAATGAACTGCACATCACTCTGTCCGACGAGATCAAGATGCTGCAACATGCTCTCGTTGATAGTCCGTGCACCCAAACTTCCCCCCACAAGGAGAATTGTCTTCATGTTAGGATTGAGTCCGAAAGACTCACGTGCCTCTTCAACAGACAGCTTCGAGTCGAGCACGTTCTGTCGAACGGGGTTACCGGTCATAATGATTTTGTCGGCCGGGAAGAAGCGTTCCATGCCTTCATAGGCCACACATATCTTCTCAGCTTTCTTGGAAAGGAGTTTATTCGTAACGCCGGCATAGGAGTTCTGCTCTTGAATGAGGCAGGGGATTCCCCTTTTTGCGCAGACATTAAGCGTCGGGCCACTTGCATATCCGCCTACACCGACGGCTGCCATAGGCTTGAATTGGCTCACAATCTTACGTGCCATGCGCTCACTCTTCCATATTTTGAAGAGCACGACGATGTTTTTCAGCAGATGTTTACGGTCGAATCCACAGATGGGAAGGCCCTTAATCTCATATCCGGCAGCAGGAACACGCTGCATTTCCATGCGTCCTAATGCACCAACGAAAAGGATCTTTGCATTTGGATGCTTTGCCTTGATAGCGTTAGCTATGGATACAGCCGGGAAGATATGGCCTCCCGTACCGCCACCACTGATGATGATTCTCAATTCCTTATCCATTTCTTACGAATTACTATGATATTGCAAAAGTAATCAAAAAAATTAGTTTTACAGCATTTTACACTCTTTTTTCGTTCCTTGAAAAGTGCCTTTCTCTGCCTTGTCAACGCTCAAGCAAGTTTTACTTCATTCACTACTGATTTCACCTTGCCCTGTTCGGGTTCGCCTTTCTTCTTTGCCGAGCGACTCACGCTCAGGATTACGCCGACATAAATGCAGTTGATCATCGTCGAAGTCCCACCCTTGCTGACAAGCGGAAGCGGCTGTCCGGTGACCGGTGCAAGTCCAACGGCCACACACATGTTGAATAGTGCCTGCGTCACAAGCAACAAAGCGAGTCCCATGGCAAGCAAGGCGGGGAAGTTGTTCTCGCACCGACTGGCGATGCGTCCTGTGCGGAAGAGCAGCATAATGTAGAGCACGGCAACGCCAACAGCACCTTCTACGCCTAATTCCTCAATGATAATGGCATAGATGAAATCGGAGAAAGCCTGCGAAAGGAAGTCACGTTCGACGCTGTTTCCAGGGCCTTTGCCCACCACATTCGATGAAGCGATGGCTATGTTGGCATGAGCTACCTGCGCATCCTTGTCAAGATCGACCTCTGAAGGGGCCACTTCTTCGGACGATGTGAACTTATCAATGCGCGATTTCCACGTGTCGGCACGGTGGAACACTTTAGCCAACATTCCTTCTTCTTTCTTTCCCTGTTCCACCTGTTCGGTCATCTTCTTGTTGGAATTGACATTTCCTCTGTCTGTTCCTAAGAGCATTACACCTGCGAAAACAGCCAGAATGAAAGCCAAGGTTACGCCCAACAGCTTACCTAACTGACGCATGGGGACACGCCCGATGACCATCATCAGCAGGATGACAAGACACAGCAAAGCGGCCGTGGAGAGGTTTTCCAAACCGATAAGTGGCACGATGAAGGCACACACAATGAGGATAAACTTGAACGCATTCTTGTCTGCTCCATGGTCGGTTTGCAGTGCACTGAGTATCTGTGCGGTAGCCAACACGAGCGTTCCCTTGGCAATTTCCGAGGGTTGGAACTGTATTCCGATGAGGCTTACCCAGCGTTGTGCGCCGTTGGTTGACTGTCCCGCGATGAAAACCCAAATCAAAGTGAAAAACGAAATAATCAGCATGAAGGGCGTAAGTATCTTGAAATACTTGCACTTGATGTTCAGAGTGATGACCATACAGAATATACCCATCATCAGAATTCCAAGGTGCTTGACCAATGGAGACATGTAGCTTCCACTTTTATAGGTAAGTCCGGAAGAGGCTGAAAAAACCTCAACGACACTGATGATACAAAGGAAAAAGAAGATCATCCAGATGACCTTGTCGCCCTTGAAAATATTACTAAGCGTCTTTTTGTTCATGATTTACAATATTAAACACCCACTTCAATCTTTGCTTTCCCTATTTCTCTGGCTCAATGAACAGTGACTTTCTGTTTCCCCAAGGAGGAAAGTAAGCGTTTGGAAGCTCGATTGCAGGGGACTGTCGGCTTTGAAAGCCCGCATGTTCTGCCAAGCGTTATTTTATTTTTTCAATCTTCTATAGGCATGGTTTATAATGAGTTAATGTCTGTTTCCTGTTTTCTGCAGACCACACTCATAACAACCTGACCTTCAATGCATTACATCCCGCGTTTCAATTTGCGTCATTTCACCTCGCAATATGACGCATCTTACCGCCTCATCTGACGCATTTCAGCGTCTGACTTGACGCAAGTTGCAAGCTGATTAACGCCTTTTTATAATTCATAATGCAGTTTCTGTAATTCATAATGCACAATTCATAATGCATAATTAAATTCTCTTAGCCCGCTCTCCCCTCCTTGGGAGGGGCTGGGGGAGGTTCTTCCTAATGCTTCATTAGCCCTTGCAAGCTCGTTCTCCCCTCCTTGGGAGGGGCTGGGGGAGGTTTTTCTTAATGCTTCATTAGCCCTTGCAAGTTCGTTCTCCCCTCCTTGGGAGGGGCTGGGGGAGGTTCTTCCTAATGCTTCATTAGCCCTTGCAAGCTCGTTCTCCCCTCCTTGGGAGGGGCTGGGGGAGGTTCTTCCTAATACCTCATTAGCCTTTGCAAGCTCGTTCTCCCCCTCCTTGAGAGGGGTTGGGGGAGGTTTTTCTTAATGCTTCATTAGCCCTTGCAAGCTCGTTCTCCCCTCCTTGGGAGGGGCTGGGAGAGGTTCCCCCTTCGAGAGAGTTAGTGTGTCTCTCATGGGCCGAACCCTATAGTTTTCTCACCAAATCCTTAAACATATTGCCCCGTTCTTCCATGTTATGAAACAGGTCGAAGCTGGCACAACAGGGACTCAAAAGCACCGTGTCACCCGATTTCGCCATTTCATGACAGGCCTCAACACAGTCTTTCATACTGTGTGTATCCTTTACCGGAAGGCCGAGAGCATCGAAGTTGTCATGCAGTTTCCTGTTATCTGCACCGAGATATACAAGTCCACGGCATTTCTTCTTCACGAGTTCTTTGATTGGTGTGTAGTCGTTGCCCTTGTCTTTGCCTCCTAAGATGAGCACAGTCGGCGTCTTCATGCTCTCCAAGGCATACCAGCAGGCATCGACATTCGTGGCTTTTGAGTCGTTGATATACTGCACTCCGCCAACCTTGCACACCTTTTCCAAGCGATGTTCTACCCCCGGGAAATCGCTCAGACTCTTGCGGATGATTTCCTTTTTGATGCCGGCAATGTTACTTGCAAGACCTGCTGCAAGACTGTTGTAGATGTTGTGTTTGCCTGTCAGTGAGAGTGCTTCCTGCTCCATGTTGAACGGAGTGGGATATTCAAGTTTGTAGGTTCCCGCCTCGATGTAGCCGATAGAGCCTTTCTCTTTGAGTTCAGAGAACGGACAAGCATAAGCTTTGATTTCAAACTTCTCAAGCTCTTTCTTAATCACCGGGTCGTCATTCCAGTAGATGAAACTGTCTTCCGGCGTTTGATTTTGAATGATTCTCATCTTCGCATCGGCATAGTTCTCAAACTTAAAGTCGTAGCGATCCAAATGATCGGGCGTGATATTGAGCAGAATAGCGATGTTGGCACGGAAGTCATACATATTGTCCAACTGGAAGCTACTCAGTTCAATGACGTAGTATTCATGCGGATCTTCAGCCACTTGGAGCGCCAGACTCTTGCCGATGTTGCCTGCCAAGCCTACATCGTAGCCTGCTGATTTGAAGATATGATAAATGAGTGAAGTGGTCGTGGTCTTGCCATTACTGCCCGTGATACACACCATTTTGGAATGCGTGTAGCGTCCCGCAAACTCGATTTCGCTGATGATATGCGTACCCTGGGCCATGAGTTTCTGTATCATCGGGGCCTCCTTGGGGATGCCGGGACTCTTGATAATCTCGTCGGCATCCAGTATTTTCTCTTCTGTATGGTGGCCTTCTTCCCATGCAATGCCATGGGTGTTGAGCAGGTTTTTGTATTTGTCCTTGATCAGAGACATGTCAGAAACGAACACGTCGAAACCCTTCTTCTTGGCTAATACGGCTGCACCGGCACCACTTTCTCCGGCTCCCAATATAACGATTCGGCTCATTTTATCTTATTTTTAATGTGATAATGGTTAATGCTGCAAGGATAATCGTGATAATCCAGAAGCGTATGGTTATCTTTGCTTCATGCTTCGGACTACGCGGACTCTTGAGAAGATATTTGCAGTCAGGGTCAAGTTGGTCGTCGGTGACGCGGAAGTTATCATGTATCGGCGTGCGTTTGAAGACGCGTTGCTTCATGCCGCGGCGCTTACCAAGCTTGTAGTAGTAGACTTGAATGATGACACTCAGACTCTCAACAAAGAAGATACCACAGAGTATGGGAAGCAATAACTCCTTGTGAATGATAATGGCACTCACGGCAATGATACCTCCGATGGTCAGTGATCCCGTGTCGCCCATGAACACTTGGGCAGGGTAGGCATTATACCAAAGGAAGCCAATCAGCGCACCGATAAAGGCACACATGAAGACCACAAGCTCTTCGCTTTGGGGGATATACATGATGTTGAGGTAGGCTGCAAACTGTATATGGCTGCTCACATAGGCCAGAATGCCGATGGCTACGCCTATAATGGCCGAGTTTCCGGCACACATGCCGTCCATTCCATCATTGAGATTGGCTCCGTTACTCACTGCCGTTACCACCAAAATGGTCATGATGACGAAGAGAATCCAGCCTGCTGCAACCTTATGTTTACCGCAGAAGCTCATCAGATTGCTGTAACTGAGGTTGTGACCTTTAACGAACGGGATTGTCGTTTTCAAGGATTTGTGGGCTTTGGCACGGTGCTTGACGACCATTTCCTGGCCTTGACGGGCAATGGCTATATTCTCATTCATCTTTACATCGGGCGACATCCACAACACAAGTCCCACGATAAGCCCGATACCTATTTGCCCGACAATCTTGTATTTGCCTTTCAATCCCTCTTTGTCACGGCGGAAAATCTTGATATAATCATCCATTCCACCAAGAAATCCCAACCATACGGTAGTAATAATCATCAGGATGAGATAGACGTTTCGCAGTCGGCCAAGGAGCAGAACAGGCACAAGAATGGAGAGAATGATAATGACTCCACCCATCGAAGGAACGCCAATCTTCTTGACACCAAAGGGGTCTATAGAGGCGTCGCGCTGTGTTTCTGTGATTTGTTTACGCTTTAAGAACTTGATAAACTTCTCTCCGGCCCATGCTGAAATGACCAAAGAGAGAATCAAAGCAAGCAGTGCCCGGAAAGAGATATAGCCCCAAATGCGTGACCCACTGATGCCATATTGTTCGAGAAATCTAAAAAGATAGTATAACATTTTCCTTAACCTTTATACCTTGTTTTTATACTTTGAAAATTTCATGAAGCACTTCCTTATCATCGAAATGATGCTTCACGCCCTTGATTTCCTGATAGGTTTCGTGTCCTTTACCGGCAACAAGCACCACATCTCCTTTCTGGGCCATCATGCAGGCTGTGCGAATAGCCTCCTTACGGTCGACAATTGAGATGACCTTTCGCATCTGCTGTTCGTTCAATCCCGCGAGCATATCGTTGATGATATCCTGCGGTTCTTCAAATCGGGGATTGTCACTGGTAATGATAACCTTGTCACTTTGTCTGACAGCTTCCTGTGCCATGAGTGGACGTTTGCCCTTATCGCGGTTTCCTCCTGCACCACAAACGGTAATCACATGCCCTTTGCCATCGAGTACTTCGTGTATGGCGTTGAGCACATTTGCCAATGCATCGGGTGTATGAGCATAGTCGACAATTGCCGTGAAGCCTTCAGGAGAATGGATAGGTTCAAGGCGTCCGTTGACACTATGCAGCGTACTGAGCACCAAGAGCACATCTTCGGGCTTCTTGCCTAACATGATTGCAGCGCCATAGACTGCCAAAAGGTTGCTGACGTTGAACTTACCGATGAACTGAACGCCTACTTCACGGCCGTCAATCTCAAGATACATGCCCTCAAAGTGGCATTCTAAAATGCGGGCACGGAAGTCAGCCAACGTGCGGATTGAATAGGTCTTGACGGTTGCCTTGGTGTTCTGCACCATGATCATGCCGTTTTTATCGTCGGCATTGGTAATGGCAAAAGCATCCTTGGGCAGGCCATCGAAGAAGGCTTTCTTGGCATTTCGGTAGTTTTCGAAAGTCTTGTGATAGTCCAAGTGATCGCGGGTGAGATTGGTAAAAAGACCACCGGCAAACTTCAAACCGCCGATACGCTTCTGATGAATGGCATGACTTGAACATTCCATGAAGGCATATTCACAGCCGGCTTCAACCATCTTTGCCAAGAGTTCGTTGAGTTCGATGGGGTCAGGGGTCGTGTGGTCGGCTGGCACTTCAACATCATCAATATAGTTGCAGACCGTGGAAAGCAGTCCAACCTTATGCCCGAACTTGCGGAACATATTATATAATAAGGTGGCAATGGTGGTCTTTCCATTGGTTCCCGTCACGCCGACCAACTTCAGTTTATGCGACGGATCACCATAAAACAAGGTGGCAACCTTACCGACAGCATCCTCTGTTGATTCCACCTGGATATAGGTGATGCCCTCTTGAAGCACTTCGGGAAGGTCTTCACAAAGCACGGATATGGCACCAAGTTCAATGGCTTTGCCGATGAATTGATGCCCATCAACCTGCGTTCCCTTCATGGCAACGAAGAGATGTCCCGTCTTGATGCGTCGCGAATCAATATTCACGCCTGTGATTTCTACGTCATCATTTCCGATAAGCTTTATCGGAGTGATGTTTTTGAGAAGTTCGTTTAATTTCATATCTTCTGTATTTCTGTTTTCTTTCTAATCCAAGACAAGCGTTATCCGATCGCCTTTCTTGATGCTATGACCTGGTTCAAGACTCTGCCGGACAACCTTTCCACGCCCCTGGATAATGGTCTTCACGCCACGACTCTCCAACAGATAAACAGCATCTCGGGCGCCCATGCCCGTTACATCGGGTATATATCTGCCGTTGTTGATAGGCTGGCGTTCTAAAAGAATAGTCTTGTTATCATTCTTTTTCTCTGCCTTACCCCAGATGGGATTGCCGTCTGCGTAGCTCCCTCCCCAGTTCTTGTTGGTGTTAATGCCTAAATGTGTGAGCACATAATCGGCAGCAAGGATGTTCCCGGCTTTCACGTCCGGCACTAATACCGAAGAGGCATCGCGGGCATCAGCAACATCAAGTTTCAGACTCTGTGCCATAATGCCCTCTGCAATGTTATGGAAAACGACACCACTCATGCCGCCACCACTCGCAGGAAGACCTGATTTCTGAATACACACAATACAACTGTAACGTGGAGCATCATCGGGAAAGTAGCCCGCAAAGCTCAACAGATAGTTGGTTCCACCGCTTTTATATCCCTGTGCACCCTTAGACATCTGTGCTGTTCCCGTCTTTCCGGCCACTCGAAATGAGGGAGAACCGGCCTTCTTTCCGAGTCCTTGGCTGACCACATGGTCGAGAATGGTCTGTATTTCGCGCAGGGTCTTTTCCTTACAGATGCTTGCCCGCATCACTTCGGGTGGGAAATCCATGATGACTTCGCCGTTTTTCACCACCTGTTTCACAAAGCGCGGTCGCATCATTCGTCCGTTGTTGGCAATTGCATTATAGAAAGTAAGCGTTGAGATTGGTGGCACCTGAGTTTCATAGCCGATGCTCATCCAGGGCAAAGCTGTATGACTCCAGTTCGTCCATTCACCTCGTTCGCTCTTCTTAGGCATGCGTATTCGTGCCGGTGAAGCACCCACTAAAGGAATTCTGAGGTTATCGGCAAGCCCCGTACGATATATGCCACGAACAAACTTTTCGGGGTTATTCCGATAATGATCATCAATAATTCGGCTCACACCGATATTCGAACTGACCATTAAGGTCTGTGGCAGCGTGAGCACACCATAGCCACCTCGTCGCCAGTTATGATCCTTCATCTCGCGCCCATACATAGGCCAGACGCCATTTCCTGTGTCAACACGATAGGTTGTATCTACCACGCCATCGTCCAAAGCCGTCATGATGGAGGCTGTCTTGAATACGGATCCAGGTTCAAGAAGGTCGCTGACAGCATGGTTATGGATTTCCCTGTACTCGCCATCTACGCATTTCTCCATGTTTACAATGGCCTTGATGTCCCCTGTCGCTACCTCCATTACAATGGCAACCCCTACGTTTCCATTAATCAATTTCAGTTCATCAATGACCGAACGCTCGGCTAAATCCTGCATTCCTACATCTATTGTTGTCACGATGTCTGCACCGTCTATAGGTGGAGTATCCATGATATCAAGGAAGCGATTGAGTACTTTCCGACGGTGGATGATACCGTTTGAGCCACGGAGTATAGAGTCGTAAGAAAGTTCCAAGCCAAAACGTGCCGTGTCTTTTGCACCGAACATTGCACCAATCGTACGTCCTGCAAGCGAGCCGTAACTACGTTTTCGAGCATTATACTCCTCGACATGGAAACCGCTCTTGTTCTGAGAAAGATTGAAAACAGGCAGTGCTTTCACCTCTGTATAAGTGTTATAATCTACGCGCTTGCCCCATATGGCCCAGTGACGACTCATCTTTTTCCGTCCTTCTGCAAGCTCCTGCTTGAATGACGAAACAGATTTTTCAGGGAAAATATGGTTTAATCCCATGCAGATAGAGTCCACTTTGACATCCCAAAGCGAGTCACTCTTAGCATCATGGAGTGCTTTAAAATCCATGAACAGTTTGAACTCTGGCAATGAACTGGCCATCAGTTGCCCGTCACAACTCAAGATATTGCCACGCATTGGCTTTACACTAACGCTGTCTTTCTTTACACGGTCAGCCACCTTTAGCCAGTAATCGCGCTTCGCAGTCATCAAGTATAGCGTCTTACCCACAACCAACACAGCAATCACCGTCATCAAAATGGCGATGGCACTGTATCTCGGCATTACCTTATTACTGTCAAACTTGCTCATTCTTCCGGTACATTTATAATGTAAGGTGGCTGACTCGCTATCTTCAGCACACTGTCTTTATTGTTCTTCAACAACTCCAAAACATGACTCTCTCGGCTTTTCTCGGTCAACTGACTGCTGCTCGAAAGCGCCTTATACTTGGCATCCTGCAATTCATCTTGCAGCTTATCAATCTCGATAAGGTCGTTCTGGACACTGTAACGATTGGCTATATACACAATCAGAAAAGCCGTAATAAGCAGAAACACGCCTATCTGATGTCGTATGGTCTGCGTAGTCAGCACGTCACCGCCAAGGATTTTCTTGAGTGTGAAATGCGAAGCAAACGGCGATTCGTCTTCTGTGGCCTGCTTTGCTATCACTTCTTTCAACGTAGGGCCTTCGTCATCTGCTGATGCAGAGGCTTCACTTTCCACCGCTTCAGAAGCTTTCAAATCTTTTTCCTCATTGTTCTTAGCTTCTTCCTTCATGGTTCCCTGCCGATCAGACAGCTCTTCTTTCGTGTTGATTTTATCTTCGTTGTTCATTTCTTTTCTGCAATTCTGAGTTTGGCACTGCGGCTTCTGGGGTTCTCCTGTTGTTCATCAGCCGAAGGAACAATCACCTTATTGTTCACTAAATTGAATGGAGTTTCAATCCTTCCATAGAAGTCCTGCACTTTTTTCCCCTCTGCATTGCCAGCTTTCATCATGTTCTTCACGATGCGATCCTCGAGAGAATGGTAAGTGATGACACTCAACCGTCCACCCGAACGCAGTAATTCTGTAGCCGATTGCAACATTTCTTTCAGTGCGTCCATTTCATGATTGACCTCTATTCTCAAGGCCTGGAAGAGCTTGGCCATATCTTTTTTCTCCCGTTCCCGTTTGAAAAGAGGCTCTGTAGCCTTGAGAAAATCCTGTGTTGTCGCTATGCGTTGCTGTGCTCTGGCCTTTACCAATACGGCTGCTATACGGCGCGATTGCTTCAGTTCGCCATAGAGATAGAAGAGATTGGCAAGTGCTTCTTCGTTGTAATCATTCACTACATCAGCTGCTGTCAGACCTGCACGCTTGTTCATACGCATATCCAACGGCGCATCAAAACGGAACGAAAAGCCACGGCTTTCATCATCGAAATGATGGCTTGAAACCCCTAAGTCGGCCAACAATCCATCAATCTTTTCAACGCCATAATAGCGCATCCAGTTCTTGAGATAACGAAAATTACTGCGCACAAAGGTAAAGCGTGCATCATCAACAAACCTTTTTTCTGTACTGCCTTCACGGTGCATCACGTTCTGTTCTGCATCAGCATCTTGATCAAAACTATACAGATGAGCCTGATTGTCGAGCCGGGAAAGGATTTCACGACTGTGTCCTCCACCCCCAAAAGTGACATCAACATAAATGCCACCAGACTGAATGTTCAGTCCGTCAACACTCGGTTTCAAGAGCACCGGCACATGATAGGTCTCTGCTGTCTTTACCATATTCGGGTTATTCTGTGCTTACGCACGGTCTCTTTCTGTTTATTATCTATCTTCATCCAGCCCCATCAGCGTCTGCAACGCATTGCCGAAGTCGGCAGGTTCGACGAAAGGAGCTTCACTGTTATCCTTACTCCAGATTTCAATGGTATCGTCCACGCCTATGAATTTCAGTTCCTGCTCGATACCTGCAAGTTTCAAATAGCGCTTCGGTATAAGGAAACGACCGTTGGCATCAAGTGTGACTACCTCGGCATCCGACACAAACTGGCGGAAAATCTGCCATTGCATTCTGTCCCAACGGTTGAGCCGTTGTCGCAGAAGGTCAAGCTGTTCATTCCATACACACTCTGGATAAAGCACAAGACATGACTCAAACACATCCTTACGCAGCACCAGATTTTCCTCGCCCGATGCTTGAAGCACCTTGCGAAAAACGGCCGGCAGAAAGGCTCTTCCTTTGGTATCGGCTTTTGCTTCTATGTTTCCTAAAAAACGCATGCGTACCTAATTATAGGCTATTCGGCTTCAAAGATACATAAAATTCTCCACACTTCCCCACTTTTCTCCACTATTTTTTATTTTCTTTCTGGTTTCTGAATATATCTCCATTCGCATTTATTTTCCTTCCAACCAAATTTGTTTCTCAAAACATGATGAAATCAATGGTCAAACGTGAAAAATGATTTTTTTTAGCCAAAAAAGTGACTTTTTAGAAAAACTTATGCTATTTTTGCATTGTGTTAGTATGTTGTCAATATGAATGAGAGCATAGAGAAGACCATAGATATTGAGAAAATTCTAAGAGACAAGATGGGAAAAAAGGCACGCTATGTGCCTCGTTTTGTCATATCATGGCTGAAGAAAATCATTCATGAAGATGAGGTAAACCGGTTTCTCTGGGAAAATCGCAAGTTGGAAGGCACCGAATGGCTGACTGCCTGCGTGCAATATCTCGACATGACACTCGACATTGTAGGGGCTGAAAACCTGCCCGACAAACACGATGGAAAGCTTTATACTTTCGTTTCCAATCATCCTTTGGGTGGTCAGGACGGTGTTTCGCTCGGCTCAATCATCGGTCAACACTATGATGGAAAGTTTCGTTATTTAGTCAACGACCTGCTGCTCAACCTCCCCGGACTGAAGCCAGTGAGCATTGGTATCAATAAAACAGGCCGGCAGAGCCGTGATTTTCCACGCATGGTGGAGGCAGGTTTCAACAGCGACAACCACTTGCTGATGTTTCCCGCTGGTCTTAACAGTCGGAAACTCAATGGGGAAATTCATGATCTTCCATGGAAGAAGACTTTCATCACCAAGAGTGTTGAGACTCACAGAGACGTTGTTCCTATTCATTTCAGCGGCCGGAATTCCAAACGTTTCTACCGTATCGCCAAGTTCAGTGATCGTTGGTTGCCGTTCAATTTAGCCATGCTTTTCCTCGTTGATGAGATGTATAGAAATGTAGGGAAGACGTTTCGCATCACGATAGGGAAACCTATTCCATGGCAGACTTTCAATAAGACGAAATCACCGATGGAATGGGCCAAATTCGTCGAAGACCGTGTTTACGGTCTGTCGTTGAGTTCTATTTGAATATAAAATATCGACCAAGAGAAAACAAGAAATGGAAGAAGAGATTATCCAACCTATTGATAAAGCTCTGTTGAAGAGTGAACTTACTCCCGAACGGCAGCTTCGCATGACCAATAAAAGCAACAATGAAATCTATGTTGTGACGGCTCACGATGCACCGAATGTCATGAAGGAGATTGGTCGACTGCGCGAGATTGCCTTCCGTACAGCCGGCGGAGGCACAGGCAAAGCCATGGATATCGACGAGTTCGACACTATGGAAAACTGCTGCAAACAGCTCATCGTGTGGAACCCCGAAGCAGAGGAAATCATCGGAGGTTACCGTTATCTCTTTGGTTCTGATTGGAAAATCGATGCCAACGGGCAGCCAATTCTCGCCACAAGTCACATGTTCCATTTCTCTGAACAGTTCATGAAAGACTACGCTCCCTATACCGTTGAGTTGGGACGGAGCTTTGTTTCGCTTGAATATCAGAACGCACGTGTCAACTCCAAGAGTATCTTTGCACTCGATAACCTTTGGGATGGGCTTGGTGCACTCACCGTTATCAATCCTCAGTGCAGATACTTCTTCGGCAAGATGACCATGTATCCGTCATACATCCGCAAGGGACGCGACATGATTCTCTATTTTCTCAAGAAGCATTTCGATGACAAGGAAAACCTCATTATACCGATAAAACCGCTGAAAATTGAAACTCCTGAGGATGAATTGTCTGCCATTTTCTGCAAAGACAACTTTAAAGAAGACTACCGCATTCTCAACAAACACATTCGTGAATTAGGCTATAATATCCCCCCGTTAATCAATGCTTACATGAGTCTCAGCCCCACGATGAAACTCTTCGGCACTGCAATCAACTATGGATTTGGCGATGTTGAGGAGACAGGTATCCTCATTGCTGTCGACGAAATCCTTGAAGACAAGCGTGTCCGCCACATCGACAGTTACGTCAAAGAACATCCCGAAGCTCTTAAAATCACGAGTGGAGCCAACAAAGTGATTTATAAAAACAAGTGAGGAAAACGGTTGGGGTGAGATGAAGCAATGTAAATGACTGGTATTTGCAACAGCTTTTGCATGACTCGAAGAATTGAAATGCAACTTGCTTCTTTACCAGAAATCCTCCGCCTTTCGCTTGTCTGTAAAGTGTTGAGCATCAGTATGTTGATAAAACAAAAGCGAACTGCGAGATAAAATGCCTGAAGTTGCCTTGTCATTTGACTTAGATTACCGTGTGATTTGCATCAAGTTAGCGTGTGATCTGCGTCAAGTTGCAGCACGATTCTATAGAGATTGCCAAATGATTGGGTATATATTGTATTACGGATCACCTATCATTATACGATGACAATGGATATTGTGTTGTGCGATGAGTGCCATGTTGGACTATCCCGACTTTCATTCCTATGGATGACAATAAATATTGCATCGTGCGATGAGTGCCATGCTGAACTATCCCGACTTTCGTTCTTATGAATGATAATAGATGTTGTGTCGTGTGATGAGGCATTTCTCATGTAGTAACTGCATAGCAGTTATGCTTTTGAAAGCCCGTGGTTGGCGAGGAACGAGCCTACCTCGGGGGAGTGAGAACGCGTGGTTTTCAAACCCGGTACGGGTTTTGTTTCTTCCAATTACGTGGCGGATACGAAAAAGCTGAACCCATATCGGGTTCATTTCATGCGTCCATTTAATCCCCACGTAGGTTCACTTCGCTCGCCAACGTGGGGCTTTCAAACACACAACTCGTACCGAGTTGCCCTCCCACCTCTCGCCTGTTATCTTGCCACATGGTCATTACGATGAAACAATAGGGTAGAGATTACCTCTTGTTGTTATTTGTTAATTGTCTTTAGTTCGAGGTATAGAGGTGCTTTTATAGATTTGAAAATAAGGAGTTTTTAATATAGAAATATATGTTGTTTTTGGATGTTTTGCAAGCTATTGACAATCAGATGGCTATGAGTTTCTAATCGAATTGTGAAGAAAAATCATGCAGAAAGCGTTGTGATTTGCGTCAGATTGCGGTGTATTCTGCGTCAAATGGCAAGGTCATCTCGGTCTTCTTGCAGGGTGAAATGACTGAAATTGAAAGACAAGGAGACATAAATGAGGATACCGAAGCAATGAAGTAGCTTTGCACGTGCATTGAAAAGACTTCACATAAGCCTGGGATATGGCTTTTCATTTCTATTCGAGAAGGTGTCGAAATGTTAAAAACGGGAAATCAACTTTACATGAAAAGCGCAAGGGAAAAGCGCATGTTTGGATGCTGTTTCTTGGCGGTGAGCAGAGGCGCAGAATGGTATGAGGTAACATAGTGGATGAAATAAAAAGGCAAAACGTTTGCATGTTACAAGGAATTTTTGTAATTTTGCAGCGTTCAGAGGAATGAGGGACTCCGCAGAGAGTTCCTCATTTTATTTTAATAAAACATATATGATTGACAAAAACGTCGTAAAGAAATTAGTAGATGAGTGGCTGGCAGACAAGGAGTACTTTCTTGTGGGCATAGATATCAGCCCGGATGACAAGATTGTTGTTGAGATCGACCACGCTGATGGCGTTTGGATTGAAGACTGTGTGGCGTTGAGCAAGTATATTGAAGACCGTCTCAGTCGTGACGAAGAAGACTATGAATTAGAGGTCGGTTCGGCTGGATTGGGACAGCCTTTCAAGGTCATGCAGCAATATGTGAACTTCATCGGCAAGGAAGTTGAAGTGATGGATGCTGATGGGAAGAAATTCCAGGGCGTGCTGAAGAGCGTTGACGGCAACGACTTTACGGTGACTGTGAATGAAAAAGTCAAGGTGGAGGGGAAGAGACGTCCGCAGAAAATGGATGTAGACCATGCTTTCAAAATGGATAATGTGAAATATACTAAATACTTAATAAGTTTCAAATAAAGGCTATGGCAGCAAGAAAAAATGAAGAAGAGCAGATCAGTATGATCGATACTTTCCGTGAGTTTAAGGATACGAAGAATATCGACCGTACGACATTGGTAAGCGTTTTGGAGGAGAGTTTCCGCAATGTGCTTGCCAAGATCTTCGGCAGTGACGAGAATTTCGACGTTATCGTGAACCCCGATAAAGGCGACTTTGAGATTTATCGCAACCGCGTTGTAGTGGCTGACGGTGAAGTTGAAGACGAGAACAAGCAGATTGCATTGGGAGAAGCGCTCAAGATTGAACCCGATTATGAAATTGGTGAGGAAGTCTCCGAACAGGTGAACTTTGCTAAGTTTGGCCGTCGTGCAATCTTAAATCTTCGTCAGACGTTGGCTTCAAAGATATTGGAATTGGAGCACGATACGCTCTATAATAAATACAAGGATCGCGTAGGACAGATTGTTTCGGGTGAGGTTTATCAGATTTGGAAGCGTGAGGTGCTTGTCGTTGACGATGAGAACAACGAACTGATTCTTCCTAAGAGTGAGCAGATTCCTGCTGATGTCTATCGCAAAGGCGAGACTATTCGTGCCGTTATTCTGCGTGTAGACAACGAGAACAATAATCCGAAGATTATCCTTTCGCGTACAAGTTCGATGTTCCTTGAACGTCTGCTTGAGGCTGAGGTGCCGGAAATCAATGACGGACTGATTGCCATTCGCAAGATTGCCCGCATGCCGGGAGAACGTGCCAAGATAGCTGTTGAGAGCTTTGATGACCGCATAGATCCGGTTGGTGCATGTGTGGGTGTGAAAGGAAGTCGCGTGCATGGCATTGTCCGCGAGCTTTGCAATGAAAACCTCGACGTAGTGAACTACACGACAAATATCAATCTCTTCATTCAAAGAGCATTGAGTCCGGCTCGTGTGAGCAGTATCAATATCGATGAGGAAAACCACAAGGCAGAGGTTTATCTGCAGCCCGAAGAAGTCAGTCTGGCTATCGGACGCGGTGGTTTGAATATCAAGTTGGCCTCTATGTTGACCGAATACACCATTGATGTGTTCCGTGAAGTGCCAGAGGGAGAAGCCGATGAGGATATCTACTTGGATGAATTCTCCGATGAAATCGACCAATGGGTGATTGATGCCATTAAGAGTATTGGGCTTGATACGGCCAAGGCTGTGCTCAATGCACCGCGTGAAATGCTCATTGAAAAAGCCGATCTTGAAGAAGAGACCGTGGATCATGTCATCAATGTGCTGCGTGCTGAGTTTGAGCAGTAAGTGGATTGAGAGATGAGACGCCGTCGGATAAAAGAAACACTTGATAAGAAAAAAGAAGTAAAATAAATACATGAGCATCAGATTAAACAAAGCATTACGTGAGTTAAACATAGGACGTCAAACGGCAGTTGACTTCCTTACAAAGAAAGCAGAACTGGGAGAGGTGAAGGACGACTTGAGTTTTAAACTCAATGAAGCCCAGTATCAGGCACTCGTTGAGGCGTTCAAACAGGATGCCGCTGTGCGCAATGAGGCTGAAAAGCTGTTCCAGAAGAAACCCAAAGAGAAGAAGCGTACGCCAGAGGCGAAGGATAATCGTGCTGAAAGCTTACTTGAATCGTCTAACCAGCAGGTGTATAAACCTATGGGAAAGATTGATCTCGACAGCATTGGTAAAGCTCCTTCGGCTAAAAAGTCTGCTGCTCCGGAAGAGAAAAAGGCTCCAGAAGTGAAGGCTGCTGCCGTCAGCCCAGAGCCGGAAAAGAAAGTCAAGGCTCCGAAACCTGTAGCTCCGAAGTCTGAACCAAAGGTGGAGAAACCAGTTGAAGCCCCCAAGGAAGAGGCTGTAGAAAAGCCTGTTGCAGAGGAGAAAGACGGTGATGCAATCTTCACTTTGAAAAGTGAGAAGAAGATACTCAACAGTCCAAAGGTGAATGTGTTGGGCAAGATTGACCTCGATGCACTTAATCAGAGCACACGTCCGAAGAAGAAGTCGAAAGAAGAAAAACGCAAGGAGCGTGAAGAAAAGGCTGCTACGCAGCATGGTGGTGAGCGGAAGAAGCGTGTCCGTATTAATAAGGAACGCGTGGATATCAATGCCGAAGCCAAGCAGAATAATGGCAGTAACAATGGCGCTAATGGCGGAAAGAACAAGAATAAGAAGAACCGCAACAAGCGTAATCAGAAGCCTTTAGAGGTAGACGATGAGGCTGTAGCACGCCAGGTGAAAGAAACTTTGGCCCGACTGACAAGTAAGAGCCAGAACAAGAAAGGCGCGAAATATCGTAAAGAGAAGCGCGAAGCTGTGCAGGAGAAGCTTCAGCAGGAAGCCAATGCAGAGCGTAAAGAAGCAAAAATACTGAAACTTACGGAGTTTGTTACCGTCAGCGAGTTGGCCACGATGATGAATATCAGCGTGACACAAGTTATTTCTACGCTGATGAGTGTAGGCATCATGGTTTCCATAAACCAGCGACTTGATGCCGAAACCATTAATATGGTGGCAGACGAATTCGGTTTCAAGACCGAATATGTCAGTGCAGAAGTGCAGGAAGCTGTCAGTGAAGATGTTGACGACGAGAACGATCTTGTACCGCGTGCACCGATTGTAACGGTGATGGGACACGTCGACCACGGTAAGACTTCGCTGCTCGATCATATCCGAAATACCAATGTAATTGCAGGTGAAGCCGGTGGTATTACACAGCATATCGGTGCATACAGCGTTACATTGAAGAATGGGCAGAAGGTGACATTCCTTGATACTCCGGGACACGAAGCCTTTACTGCTATGCGTGCCCGTGGTGCACAGGTGACTGATATCGCCATTATCATCATTGCAGCTGACGACTCCGTGATGCCTACAACCAAGGAGGCTATTGCTCATGCGCAGGCTGCTGGGGTGCCAATGGTGTTTGCAATCAACAAGATAGACAAGCCCGGGGCCAATCCTGACAAGATACGTGAGGACTTGGCTAATATGAACTTGCTTGTAGAAGAGTGGGGCGGTAAGTTCCAATGTCAGGAGATCAGTGCAAAGAAAGGTGTCGGTGTAGATGCTCTTCTTGATAAGGTGCTGCTCGAAGCAGAAATGCTTGATCTCAAAGCTAACCCCAACAGAAAGGCTACCGGAACGATTATTGAGTCTTCGCTTGATAAGGGGCGTGGTTTTGTGAGCACGGTCTTAGTGAGCAACGGTACGTTGAAAATCGGTGATATTGTTATTGCAGGTACGAGCTGGGGACGTATTAAAGCCATGTTCAATGAGCGTAACCAGCGCATTGAAAAGGCTGGTCCTGCCGAACCAGCAATTATCCTTGGCTTGAATGGTGCACCTACGGCGGGTGACTTGTTCCATGTCTTGGAGACAGAACAGGAGGCTCGTGAGATTGCCAACAAGCGCGAACAGTTGCAGCGTGAGCAGGGTCTGCGTACGCAAAAGCGCCTTACACTTGGTGATATTTCGCATCGCATTGCTCGCGGAGAGTTCCATGAGCTTAACATTATCGTTAAGGGTGACACCGATGGTTCTATTGAGGCATTGAGCGATTCGTTCATTAAGCTTTCTACAGAAAAGGTTCAGGTGAATGTCATCAGCAAGGCCGTAGGTCAGATTAGTGAGAATGATGTGATGTTAGCCAGTGCTTCTGATGCTGTCATTGTAGGGTTCCAGGTACGTCCTTCATCAGAAGCTCGTAAGTTGGCCGACCGTGAAGGTGTGGAGATTAACACCTATTCAATCATTTATGATGCTATCGACGACATCAAGAGTGCAATGGTTGGTATGCTGGATAAGGTGACAAAAGAAATCGTTACCGGTCAGATTGAAGTACAACAAGTGTTCAAGATATCCAAGGTGGGTACCATTGCCGGTGGTCTTGTCACCGAAGGTAAGGTTCATGCCAAGGATAAGGCCCGTGTGGTTCGCGATGGTATCGTTGTTCGTACGGCCGAGATTAATGCCTTGAAACGTTACAAGGATGATGTCAAGGAAGTACCTATGGGTATGGAATGTGGCTTGAGTCTTGTCAACTATAATGATATCATGGAGGGTGATATTATTGAAACCTTTACAGAAATTGAGGTAGAACAGAAGTTGTAATAGCAACAGAGAGGCCATTTCATGAACAGAGTGGCTTTCTCTTTGCTTATATATAATAAGGTAGTGACACTCTCCGGTAATGACAGAGTGTCACTATTGTAGTTAATAACAAATGTGACCAAAGGAGAAATGGTACATTATTTGTTGTGGCTATTCCATGAATACAGATATTTGTAAAATGGCAGAAAGAGAGAAAAATGAGTTTGTAAAGCAGGTGGCCGAAAAGAAATATGAGTTCGGTTTCACTACTGATGTGCAGACTGATATCATAGAGAAAGGACTCAATGAAGACATTGTGCGCCTGATTTCAAAGAAGAAAGAAGAACCCGATTGGTTGCTTGAATTTCGCTTGAAAGCCTACGAATACTGGAAAGATCTCAAGCAACCTGCGTGGGGACATGTACATCTTCCTGAGATAGACTATCAGGGAATATCCTATTATGCAGACCCATTAGCGAAGAAACCTAAGAATAAAGAGATTGATCCGGAACTCGAAAAGACTTTCGATAAATTGGGCATTCCATTGGAAGAGCGCTTGGCTTTGAGTGGGACGGCAGTTGATGCAATCATGGATTCCGTGTCTGTGAAGACCACGTTCAAGGAAAAATTGCGCGAGAAAGGCATCATTTTCTGTAGTATAGGAGAGGCTGTTAAGGAGCATTCTGATTTAGTCAAGGAGTATTTGGGCAGTGTAGTGCCTTATCGTGACAACTATTTTGCAGCCCTTAACAGTGCAGTGTTCAGTGACGGTTCGTTTGTTTATATCCCCAAAGGGGTGCGTTGTCCGATGGAACTTAGCAGTTATTTCCGTATCAACGCCCGTAATACGGGGCAGTTTGAACGTACATTGATTGTAGCTGAAGATAATGCTTATGTGAGTTATCTCGAGGGATGTACAGCGCCGATGCGTGATGAAAACCAACTGCATGCAGCCATCGTAGAAATCATAGTAAAGGATAATGCCGAGGTAAAGTACTCTACTGTGCAGAACTGGTATCCTGGAGATGAACATGGAAAGGGTGGAGTCTTGAACTTAGTTACTAAGCGTGGCGACCTGCGTGGCGTCAATTCGAAGTTGAGTTGGACACAGGTTGAGACCGGTTCGGCAATCACATGGAAGTATCCTTCCTGCATCTTACGGGGTGACAACTCCACAGCTGAGTTCTATAGTGTTGCTGTAACCAATCATTATCAAGAGGCCGACACTGGTACAAAGATGATACATATGGGGAAAAACACCAAGTCTACCATCATCTCTAAAGGTATTTCGGCCGGTCATAGCCAGAATTCTTACCGCGGACTTGTACGTGCAACCGCCAATGCTGATAATGCCCGAAACTACAGCTCGTGCGATTCGCTTTTGTTAGGCAGCGACTGTGGAGCCCATACCTTCCCTTATATGGATATCCATAATGATAGTGCTGTGGTGGAACATGAAGCCACAACATCCAAGATATCCGAAGACCAACTCTTCTATTGTAACCAGCGTGGCATCCCGACGGAGCAGGCTGTAGGCTTGATTGTCAATGGGTATGCCAAGGAAGTGCTTAATAAACTGCCGATGGAATTTGCTGTTGAGGCTCAGAAGTTGTTAAGTGTGAGCCTTGAAGGAACGGTAGGATAAACAGAAATTAAAAACAATTTTTGACGAGAGAAAAATGTTAGAAGTAAGAAACTTGCATGCCACGATAGCCGGCAAAGAAATATTAAAGGGCATCAACCTCACGATTAACGATGGCGAAATCCATGCTATCATGGGACCGAATGGTTCGGGTAAGTCAACCTTGAGTGCCGTATTGACGGGTAATCCGCTGTATACGGTGACTGAAGGTGAAGCGCTTTTCAATGGTCAGGATCTGTTGCAGATGAAACCGGAAGACCGCGCTTGCGCCGGTTTGTTCCTCTCGTTCCAATATCCGGTAGAGATACCCGGAGTGTCAATGACCAACTTTATGCGTGCCGCTATCAATGCAAAGCGCGAGTATGAAGGCAAGGAACCATTGAATGCTGCCGATTTTCTGAAGCTGATGCGTGAGAAACGGAAGCTTGTCGACTTGGATAGTAAGTTGGCACATCGTTCAGTTAATGAGGGTTTCTCCGGTGGTGAGAAGAAACGAAATGAAATATTTCAAATGGCTATGTTACAGCCGAAGCTCAGTATTCTCGATGAAACAGACTCCGGACTTGATGTCGATGCCATGAGAATTGTGGCCGATGGTGTCAATAAAATGCACACAGAAAAGACTTCGGCTATCGTGATCACTCATTACGAACGCCTTTTGGATATGATCAAACCGAATTTTGTCCATGTGCTTTATAAGGGGCGTATCGTCAAGACTGCAGGTGCAGAGTTAGCCAAAGAGATTGAACAGCACGGCTATGATTGGATTAAGGAAGAGGCCGATGCCTTGTATGGCGAATAACAAAGGAGGAGAATCATGAACAGTGAACAGCAATATATCGACCTCTACACAGAGGCTTCGGAGATGATTAAAAGTCATTCGGCCGAACCTCTTAACGCTGTGCGCGACCGTGCTTTTGCCGATTTCAAGGTGCAAGGGTTCCCTACACGCAAGGTAGAACGCTATAAGTATACCGACATGGCAGCTTTATTTTCGCCTGATTATGGGCTGAATCTCAATCGTTTAGCTATCCCGGTGAACCCTTACGACGCATTCAAATGTGACGTACCAAACCTTAGTACGTCTCTTTATTTTATTGTTAACGACAGCTTCTACAGTCAGAAACTCCCGCAGGTTCAACTTCCCGTAGGTGTCATTGTTGACTCTTTGAGGCACATAGCGGCAGAAAAGCCCGATTTCATCGCTAAATATTATGCTCAGATTGCCGCCACTCATGAGGATGCTATTACGGCTTTGAACACGATGTTGGCACAGGACGGTCTTTTCGTTTATGTTTCCAAGAATGTCAAAGTCGACCGTACCATTCAGATTATCAATATCCTTCGTGCCGACGTTGATCTCATGGTAAACCGTCGTGTGCTTGTCGTCATGGAGCAAGGTGCCGAGGCAAAACTCCTTTTCTGTGATCATGCAACAGACGACCGCAAGTTTCTTTCCACGCAGGTCATTGAGGCTTACGTGGGTGATAATGCGAGTTTAGAACTCAATTGCCTTGAAGAAACCCATTTGAAGAATGTCCGTGTGAGCAATGTTTATATAGAGCAGCAAGCTAACAGCCGTGTCAATCATAATGTAATCACATTGCATAATGGGGTCACTCGCAACCGTCTTGACCTCGTTTTCAAAGGCGAGGGGGCAGAATGTCACTGTAATGGCTGCGTAGTTGCCGACAAACAGCAACATGTTGACAATAACACACTCATTGATCATCAGGTACCTCATTGCACAAGTAATGAACTTTACAAGTATGTTCTTGATGAAAATGCCGTGGGAGCCTTTGCCGGACGTGTGCTCGTCCGACACGATGCACAGAAGACTATCAGTCAGGAAACCAATCAAAACCTTTGTGTGACAAAGACTGCCCGCATGTACACGCAACCTATGCTTGAGATTTATGCCGACGATGTCAAGTGTGCACATGGCTCAACGGTAGGCCAGTTGAATGATGCTGCGCTGTTCTATATGCAGCAACGCGGTATCAGTCTGAAAGAAGCTAAGCTGCTTTTGGAGTTCGCCTTCATTAATGAGGTGATTGATAAAATGGAACTTGAACCATTGCGTGACCGTCTTCATCATCTTGTTGAAAAGCGATTTAGGGGTGAATTGAATAAATGCGAGGGGTGTAAGTTGTGTAAGTAGGAGTCGCTTTAATAAGTGCATTATGGATGAATTGAAATGATTTTCAAACTATGCAATATGATTTAAACCAGATAAGAAAAGATTTCCCAATTCTTTCGCGAACGGTTTATGACCGCCCACTCGTTTATCTTGACAATGCGGCTACCACGCAGAAGCCGCTTTGTGTGCTTGATACGATGCGCGAAGAATATCTGAACGTCAATGCCAATGTGCACCGTGGAGTGCATTGGCTCAGTCAGCAGGCCACCGAACTCCATGAGGGAGCCCGCGAGACTGTGCGCAAGTTTCTCAATGCCAAGACAACGAATGAGATTGTTTTCACGCGTGGAACAACCGAAGGACTCAACCTCATAGCCTCCAGTTTCAGTGAGGGTTTCATGCAAGAAGGTGATGAAGTCATTATTTCTACCGTTGAACATCATTCCAATATCGTGCCTTGGCAACTTCAAGCGGCCCGAAAAGGCATTGTACTGAAAGTCATTCCAATGGATGACAACGGCGGTATGGATATTGAAGTCTTCGAGAAAATGATTACGTCGAAGACGAAGATTGTCAGTATCTCTCATGTCAGCAATGTGCTCGGAACAATCAATCCTGTGGAAGATGTCATTCATATAGCCCATGAACACCATGTTCCTGTCGTTGTGGATGGTGCCCAGAGCACGCCTCATTTCAAGGTCGACATGCAGCAGTTAGATTGCGATTTCTTTGTTTTCAGTGGGCATAAGATCTATGGGCCAACGGGTATCGGTGTGTTATATGGCAAGGAAGATTGGTTAGACAAGCTTCCTCCTTATCAAGGGGGAGGAGAGATGATTGAGAATGTCAGCTTTGAAAAGTCTACTTTCGAGCGTCCGCCATTGAAGTTTGAGGCCGGAACACCCGACTATATTGCTACCACAGGTCTTGCCAAGGCCTTGGAGTATGTCACAGATTTGGGCATGGATGCCATTCAGAAGCATGAGGAAGACCTCACGCGTTATGCTATTATGCAACTTCGACAGATTGAAGGCATGAAGCTGTTTGGTGTGACTGAAGATGCCGATTTGACTACTTTACGCCATGATGCCGTTATCAGTTTCCAGCTTCGTGACATTCATCACATGGACATGGGGACATTGCTCGATCGCCTCGGTATTGCTATCCGCACCGGTCATCACTGTGCGCAGCCGCTTATGAATCGCTTGGGCGTGCTCGGAACGTCACGTGCAAGTTTTGCACTTTACAACACGAGAGATGAAGTCGATGGCCTCGTTGCAGCTATCAAGCGCATATCTACGATGTTCTAAAGTGCCTTGCGACAGGCGGTGACAGCTCTCAGAAACCATACACAGCAGACTGCACGACCGATAAGATGAGCATCTACAGGCATCACGGTAAACACGAAAGCAAGCTGTGCATTGAGTAACAGAAGGGTCTGGCGCATATTGATTTCACGACCGAGAACAGCTGAATAATAGCTTGCAAACAGGCAGATGGGCTTGCTTAATAACGCTCTTATGCCGTTTAGTCGCTGTTGCAGCGTCTGTTCTGAATGTTCTTTCTCACACTGAAGATAAATGTTCTTTTCCATATTTCTGGTTTTTTAAAATCCATTCTTGATTATGGGTGCAAAGTTAACCCCGTGTATGGAAGTATCTTTTCATATGTAGTTTCAGACTGTTAAAAACGTTAATGCACAACAAATATTAACAAAACCATGCTTCTTTCTCATTTATATGACAATCTTGTTGAGGCTGGATGCGATGAAGCAGGCCGTGGTTGTTTAGCCGGAAGCGTCTATGCTGCAGCGGTCATTCTGCCTCCTGACTATGACAATCCTGCGCTCAACGACAGCAAAAAGCTCTCCGTCAGACAGCGGTATGCCTTGCGTGAGCAGATAGAGCACGATGCTTTAGCCTGGGCTGTGGGTGTTGCTACGCCCGAAGAAATTGATGAAATCAATATTCTTCATGCCAGTTTCTTGGCCATGCACCGTGCTTTAGACCAATTGAAGATACGTCCCGAGGCTGTCATTGTTGACGGGAACCACTTCGACCCCTATGTTGTTGGCAAAGGATTGCCCAATGCCGGCAAGCAACTTCCCCACACTTGTGTCATCAAAGGCGATGGAAAATATCAGAATATAGCGGCAGCCAGCATTCTTGCCAAAACTTATCGCGACGATTATATGACGGAACAAGCTAAGCTTTATCCTTTCTATGACTGGGAAAGGAATAAGGGTTATCCTACGAAAAAGCATTATGCGGGAATAGCTGAACATGGAATTTGTGAGTTGCATAGGAGGAGTTATAATACCCATCCCAGCCCTCCCGAAGGGAGGGAGCACGAACTTGAGGAAGGGGAATTGATGTTTAAGTAGTCTATCTTCTCTTTTTTCATGTAATGGAAAATTTGAAACGATATATTATTCTCAAGCAATATCACCCCTCCTGGCCTCCCCGAAGGGGAGGGGTCTTAACTCCAATCAATATATTATCCCCAAGTAACAACTCCTCCCCTTCGGGGAGGCCGGGTGGGGTTTTAACTTTATGAAGAAACTTGGTAACGAGCTTACGCTCATTCTTTTGATGACCGACGGTACGGATTATACCGCTAATGATTTGTGCGAACATTTGGAATGTACGCGCCGCAACCTTTATTATTATCTGCAGTTCCTGCGTGATTATGGCTTTAAGGTTGTCAGAAATGGAAACTGTTATCGCCTTGATCCTCACTCGCCATTCTTTCGACGCATCACGTCATCGGTCAACTTCACTGGTGCTGAAGCCGCTTTGTTGCATCAGCTTGCCGATGGAGTCGATGCAAGAAACCCTGCAATTGCGTCTGTCAAGAGTAAGTTGGAACGCTTCTATGACTTGCGTCTCTTCACAGATGCACGCTATAGGAAAAAACAGATGCGCAATCTTGATGACTTGACGACAGCAATCAACAATCAACGCATAGTCTGTCTGCACCGCTACTCCTCGCCTCATAGTCATTCATTCAGTGACCGTGTGGTCGAACCATTCCTCTTTTTAAGTGATCATCAGGATGTGCGTTGTTATGAATTAGCTTCAGGTATGAACAAGACTTTCAAGTTGGCACGCATTGGAAGCGTGGAGGTTTACGATGCTCCTTGGATACATTCCGACAAACATAAGCGTGTTTTCACGGATATGTTTGGCTTTACTGGCGAAGAACGCTACCGTATCCGTCTGCGCATGGGACAGCTTTCTTACAACCTCATGCTTGAAGAATACCCCATTTCATCGACATTTTTCATGCCCGAAGACGATTACCATTGGCTCCTCGAAACTGATGTTATGAGTTATCTGGGCATTGGCCGTTTCATCCTTGGACTCTATGATGACATTGAAGTGCTTGGAGATGATGGGCTTCTCCGTTATATTGAGGAGAAAAGAAAACTGTGACTTGCAGAAGATATAAAGGTTATCAGCTTATAAACAAATTCATTTTGTTTCCTGAGAAGCCGCTCCAAGCTCGTGCTCCCCTCCTTGGGAACCGTAGGTCGCTGTTCGTTGAGCGAGCGAAACGAGGAAAGCAATGGGTCGGGGGAGGTTCCCATTAGGAGTCTTCCTACTTGCATTTTAGTCCTCCTCGTCGCAAGCGACATCCGAGAATATCTTAGAATATTTTAGAAGATATAAAGGTTATGAGCTTATAAACAAATTCATTTCGTATCTTAAAAATACGCTGATAGCTCGTGCTCCCCTCCTTGGGAGGGGCTGGGGGAGGTTCCCATTAGGAGTCTTCCTACTTGCATTTTAGTCCTCCTCGTCGCAAGCGACATCTAAGAATATCACAGAAAATCTTAGAAGATATAAAGGCTGTTGCTGCCCTACATCCTAAGAGGCAGAATATATGTTAATTCCTTTCAATAAACTTTACAATTCCCTTGAATAGATTGAAGAATTCAGAATGAAAGTCTTCCTCATTCGAAATGTGCGCCGTATTGTAACGAATTACAAAGCATTGACAATCAAATAATTACAGATTTCAAAACAAATTGCAGGCTAATCTCACATAAAGAAATGCTGCCATTTGCATCAAATCACCTCCTAATTTGCACTATTTCATCGCGTTTTCTGATGCAAATAGCAGTGCCATCTGCGTCAAGTTGCAACGCATGATGAATGGAATTGCAATGCAAGGGGATTGACGTGGGAGCATTGAAGCTATAAAATGGCTTTACATAAGCGTGGAACCCGGATTTTTATTTCTCTTTGGGTATTGGTAAAAGTGTTAAAAACGACAAAGAAATTTGACATTAAAAGCCTTTCTCTCAGATGCTCTGTGCACGGCTCCTTAGGCTTGGAAGCAGGGTGAGCGTAAGGGGGAATACAAATGCTTTCATGCAGTTTATGCCTAAGGTTGTTTGTGGTTGAGTTGTGCAGGCTGTACGGGCATGTAGCTTACGCCCGTGAAATTATATTTCAAAGGCATCTTGGAGAATTGTTGGAAGTAGCGGAGTACGTAGTCACGACATTCTTTTGCATTTGCCAACTGCAGGGCAAGAAGACGGTTGACATGTTCCCAACGTTCCTGATCAATCTGCGAACGCAATTCGTTCCATAGCTTCTGATAAGATACCACCTGCTCTATCCCTCGATAATATAAGGCACAAAGTTCATCCCAGAGCATGTCGCCATTGTGCAGTTTGTAGTCCCAGGGCACATGATGAAACCACAACAGATATTCATCGGGGCACGTGGCAAGGTTGTTATAGAGGCTTCGATAAGGCTCACGATATAGCGAAACGGCATTCGTTCCCTTGGAGGAGCGGTCGAAACCGATGCCGTCTGCGGCAGCCTTATGATAGGGTATAGGGCACCACTCCAATGGATATTCAGCTTTAACCCCGTCTGCTTCGGGACCGTAATGATGCTGGGAAGCGAAGAGATGATGCAGTCCAAGCGGCATCATATAGTCCACACAGGCCTCTCTGCTCGTAGTCATCATGTCGGCAAGTATGTAGCTGTTGACCTCGTTCCCAAAGGTCTGGCCAATCCATTCCTGTGCGATGAAATCGGAAGAAAATGAGGGATTCCATGCCAATCGGCCAAAGGCATACCAGTTGGCCTGTGAGAATGGATGCCCACACCAATTGATGTCATCGCCGATGTTGCTCACTCCAGCAATTGCTTTGAGGCTGTCGGGAGTGACGAAGCTGAAGAATTCCTTCCACATTGGAGCCAAGAAGACGAGATGTTTGCCCTGTCCGGTGTATTCTTGAGTTATCTGAAACTCTACCGCTTGCTGTGTTTTCTTCATGTTGTCGAAGATAGGAGCGTAGGGTTCCCGCGGTTGAAAGTCGAGAGGTCCATTCTTGCTTTGCAGGATGACATTGGGTTTGAAAAGACCATCAAGGTCTTTGAATTCGCTGACTGCCTGCATCACGCGGTCTTCTCCCTTATGTTTTGCGCCATAGACGAAGCTGCGCCACATCACAATTCCTCCATGGGGAGCCAACGCATCGGCCAGCATGTTGGCACCTTCTGCATGCGTTCGTCCGTAATCGAGAGGTCCAGGTTGTCCTTCAGCGTTTGCTTTTACGAGGAAACCACCGAAATCCGGTATGCGTTGATAAATCTCATCAGCCTTCTTCTTCCACCATTTTTTGACGGTTTCATCGAGAGGATCGGCGGTTTTTGTGTAGCCGAGAGCCTTCGGACTGCCGAAGTTTACCGAGAGATATACCTTAATTCCATAAGGTCTGAGAATGTTAGCTATCGTGCAAACAGTATCAATATATTGCGTTGTCAGCACTTTAGGAGAGGCATTGACATTATTCAACACACTGCCATTAATACCGACAGAGGCGTTTGCCCGGGCATATTCGCGGATGCGTTCTGCCCATTCCTGTCCCTTGAGATTGGCCGAAAAGAAGATGCTCTTGCCTGCATATCCGCACTCAATCGTGCCGTCAAGATTGTCCCAATGGTTGAGGATGCGGCGTGAAAACTTGGGAGCCGTGTAGCCAACGAGCCTGGGATATGCCTCTTGAGCTTGCTGTCGGAGTGCTTCGTAGGCACCATAGAGCAGACCAAGTTCGCTGTGTGAGCAGATAGAATCTCCGTTATAGAGGAAGCCGTCATCATCTTTCAGACGCGGGTTGAGGATGAGTTTCAATTCTGGTCCCTGCCAATAACGTTTCAGTTCGTCGACAGCTGTCTGCAGGGTTGCCCCACCTTGTGGCGCAATGATATTGGCTTTGCCGCATGGTTTGTATCTTAACCAAAGTGCATGTCCGTCTTCAGCCGGTGAAAGGAGGGGCGACAGCGCCAGCAAGAGAGATAGAATAGTTTGTTTCATGAATAGATATATTTCAATACTGTCGTTTGAACAGCAAGTTGAACTGTTGCTGCAAAAATAGTCAAAACCTGCTGAATAAACGAAGAAAAAAGACGCTTATAACTTCAGTTATATTGTAGTTGGGAACCATGTCCTGTGAAATGCACTACTTGGATGTTATACCATAGATGTGCAGAAAGAGGGAGCTGTCGTGAAAATAGTAAGTGAATAAAACGATCTTCGTTGGTTTCCTTTATGGATTTTCACTCTTCTTATGTTTATAAACGAAGACAGGAACGCAGAAAATTGCGTCCCTGTCTTTATTTTTCTCTTATCCATTAGTCTGCATCTTCTCTTCTTGTAACTCATTCTCCGCCTTTGACAAAGCAGTAGAATTTACTGTATAAAGAGAGGAACAAGTTCTTTTTCCCTTTTGAGAGAGATTGGATAAGTGGCTTTACTTCTTCAATTTCAAGTCGTAGCTGAGTTTTGTTGCAGCCTCTTCAAACTGATTGTTAACCATGCGGAGAACTGAGTCGTTTACAACCTTGAAGTAAGTAGTGTCTTTACCAAGTGCAAACTTATATACAGTTACGTCTTTACCGTCCATTTTCTTGGTGGCAACAACCTTCTTACCGCTATAGTCTTCTGCCGGAGTTTTATCTGTCAAGTATTTGATGTGCAGAGAGAAACCATCGGTAGAATCATTAGCAAGCTTCAGTGTATAAACTGAACCGGCATCTGCACCAGGGATTTCTCCCTCGTAAACAGCACTGTCTGTTGCCATAGTGTCAGTTGCAGCAGAGTCTGTGCCAGCTGCATTTGCAGCAGTCTTACCATTGTTTTGGCATGCAATCATTGCTGCACTGGCAGCAAAAAGCATAATTACGTTTCTTAGATTTTTCATAACTTTCTATGTTTATAAATGATTAATAATCGGGTGCAAATATAGGAAATAACAATAATAGTTATTGCAGATTGTATGATAAATTTAGTTAAACGTTTTACTTTTTCTTATCAGGTATACTCTTTGGGTATGTTAAATCATACCCGAAGACATTGTTTTGAGGCTTGTAACTTAGCGGGAAAGCAAGACTGTTGCAATGCAGATTTAATTCATTTTAGATTTATTTCAGTTCTCAACTGCCAATTATCAATTTGTCTACTCGTAGCAAACCATTTCGTTAACGCTTTTATACCCCATTGGGTTTTAATTTGTAACGAAAACGAATAAATTGCAAGTAATTATGTTAAATACAACGACAAAAAGTAACTTTCTGCAGAAAATGTTTGGCGGTATTCTAAACATTCCTTAATTTTGTAACCATAAACATGCTTTTATAAAAGTTAATCAAAGCGGACAGCTACGAGAAAGAAGGATTGTTTCCAAGTTTCTTTTCAACACGAAATAATGTTACAAGGGTTGGAGTACGTACCTTTCGCGTTACTAAAATCTTCCAAGTGATGTGATATCGGCCTTTTTCTCATTATATATAATAAGGTATAGAGATATACTGCAAAGCAATAAACAAATAATATAAATTAAAGAGAGAGATTTTATGGAAAAAAGACTAATGATGTTTTTGGCAGGCCTTTTCCTCAGCATAGGAATGGCTGTGGCACAAACTCAGGTTTCAGGTACTGTTGTCTCTGGGGATGATGGTGAGCCTGTTATTGGCGCTTCAATCAAGGTTGTGGGCACTAATACGGGTACAGTATCCGATGCAGACGGGAAGTTCTCGCTTTCAGCACCCGCTGGTGCGCGCTTAGAGATTTCTTATATCGGCATGCAAAGCAAGACCGTCAAGGCCTCTCCCAAGATGCATGTCACATTGGAAGCCGAAAATAAGACATTGGATGAAGTGATGGTTGTAGCCTATGGAACGGCAAAGAGATCTTCATTTACAGGTTCTGCTGCTGTCGTAAAGGCAGATGATATTGCAAAGGTGCAGACTACAAACGCCGTTGAAGCGTTGCGTGGTAAGGTTTCCGGTGTGCAGATTACACAGGCTTCAGGTCAACCGGGTACAGCTCCAACGGTTCGTATCCGTGGTATTGGCTCTATCAATGCAGCTCGCTCTCCACTTTATGTTGTAGATGGTACTCCATATGATGGCGATATCAATATTATTGCTCCTACGGATATTGAGAGTATGACCGTATTGAAAGAAGCTGCTGCTGCCGCTCTTTATGGTGCACGTGGTGCCAATGGTGTTGTCATTATCACGACAAAGAATGGCCGTTCCTCTGGCAATGCAACCATTACGGTTGATGCAAAATGGGGTGTAAACTCTCGTCAGGTGCCTGACTATAACTATATTAATGATCCTGCAGGCTATTATGAAACGTGGTACAAGGGACTGTATAATTATGCCCGTGATACCTATGGATATACTGCGGCACAGGCCAACGCATTTGCCAATCAGAACCTGACAGCCAGCAATAGCTACGGTTTAGGGTACAATGTCTACAATGTTCCAGCAGGCCAGAACATGATTGGTATGAATGGAAAGCTCAATCCTAATGCCACTTTAGGGAATGTTATTACAGGTACGGATGGTAAGAAATATCTTCTTACTCCTGATAATTGGCTCGATAATATCTACCGTCATGCACTGCGTCAAGAGTACACTGTGACAGGTGCAGGTAGCACCCAGAAGTCTTCTTTCTATGCTTCAGCCAACTATCTGAATATGAAAGGTATCTCTATTGGTTCGGATTATGCACGTTTCACGGCTCGTTTGAAAGCAGATTATCAGTTTAAGCCATGGCTGAAGTTGGGCGTCAATATGAACTATGCACACTACAATGCGAATCAGTTAGGCTCTGATGGTGAAGCTTCTGCCTCAGGTAATGTCTTCACCGCATCAAGAATAGCTCCTATCTATCCGCTTTTCATTCGTGATGCTCAGGGGAATAAGGTACGTCATGAAGCATCAGGTGGCTGGGCTTATGACTACGGAGAGACAAAGAGTCTTATCGGACTGTCACGTCCTTATTTTGGAAGCAGTAATGCACTTTCTGATGCATTGGTGAACAAAAACTACAATGAAGGCAATACGTTCAGTGCAACCGGTATAGCAGAAATCAATCTTCCCTATGATTTCAAATTCACTTCGACTAACAGTGTTTATGATGATGAATACCGTGCCCAGTCAAGTACGAACCCTTGGTTTGGTCAGTATGCTTCTTCTAACGGTATTGCTAATGTAAGCCATGGTCGTACTTGGACCTACAACTATCAGCAGTTGCTTAACTGGCACCGACAGTTTGGAAAACATGATGTAGAGGCAATGCTTGGCCATGAATACTATCACCGTCGCATTACGACGCTTGCCGGTCACAATAACAATATGTTCCTTAACAGTATTGTTGAGTTGAGTGCTGCCGTAACGACCAGTTCTATTGCTACTTCTTCTACATCTGAATACAATACTGAAGGCTTCTTTGGACGTGCACAGTATAATTATGACAGCAAATACTTCGGTTCTTTCTCTTATCGTCGTGATGCTTCATCTTACTTCGATCCTGATCATCGTTGGGGAAACTTCTGGTCTTTGGGTGGTGCATGGCTCATTTCAAAAGAGAAGTTCTTCCATGTAAGCTGGGTGGATGAATTGAAATTGAAAGCATCTTATGGTGAGCAAGGAAACGACGACATTGGTTATTACAAATATATCACTACTTATAATATTCAGAATTCAAATGGAAAGCTTGCTCTTTCTCCTCGTCAGTTGGGTAATGCCAAGATATCTTGGGAGAAGAACGGTGAGTTCAATGTCGGTATAGAGTTCTCTTTGCTGAAGAGTCGCCTAACGGGTTCTTTCGAATATTACAATCGTAAGACGACTGATATGCTTTCTTGGTATACCTTGCCAGCTTCATTCGGCTTTACAGGTTATTATGATAATGTTGGTGATATGCGCAATACGGGTGTCGAGTTCGAATTACAGGGCGACATCATCCGCACCAAGGAGCTCACATGGTCGGCTCATTTGAACATGACTGCCAATAAGAACCGTATTGTCAGATTAGCAGCTGACAAGAAGAACTTGGTGGTAGATGGCAAGCAAGGTTACCAGAGTAGCGATTACTTCTATGGTGAGAAACTGCCTATGTACACCTGGTATATGTACAAATATGCAGGCGTTGATCAGACAACGGGTGAAGCACTCTATTATAAGAATGTATATGAGAAAGATGCAAATGGTAAGACTATCTACTATGATGCAAACGGTAAACAGGTTGATCAGTCTGTAAAAGGATCACGTCCAAAGGTTGTTGGCCAGGAAACTGTTAAGACAACAGGTGAAGCAGACCTGTATCTTTGCGGTGATCCTAACCCCGATGCATTCGGTGGATTTGGTACGAATCTCAGCTGGAAAGGCTTTGACCTTGCCGTAGACTTCACTTATCAATTAGGTGGTAAGGCTTATGATAATGGCTATGCCAGTGCAATGAATTTGAGTCGCGGTAGTGCTATCCATGCTGATATCCTTAATGCCTGGTCGCCTACCAATAAGAATTCGAGCATTCCTCGCTTGAACTTCAATGACAACTACATGGCAGCACAGAGCGATCGCTTCTTGACTTCGGCTTCATATCTCAATTTGCAGAACATCACATTGGGCTATACATTGCCGAAACCTTTTGTTCGTAATCTTGGCTTAGCCAACATCCGCGTCTATGTTACGGGAGATAATGTTTGGTTGTTCTCAAAGCGAAAGGGCTTTGATCCACGCCAGAGCGAAAATGGTTCAATTACGAATGCTTACTATTCGCCTATCCGTTCTGTCTCTGGTGGTGTGAGTGTGACGTTCTAATCATTAACAGAAAAAAGGAAACAAGATGAAAAAAATCAATCAATATATATTGGGTTTAGGACTGGTGGCACTGTCTCTCTCCACTTTTACTTCATGTGAAGAAGAGACAGAACCAACCTCTTATGCGACCACTAAGCAGCTACAACGCTCTTCTGAAGCAACAGAAGCCCTGTTGAGTGCAATTCCGGCATCACTGAATACGGTGTGGGATCGTAGTTATCATTTCAGTTACAGCTATGGTTCGATGATGAAGATCCGAGATGTGATGACGGCAGATGAGGCTCTTTCAGAAAGCGATTACAACCAATATAGGCACTGGATACAGAGTTACTATATTGGAAGGGATTACATTACTACACAGTTCATCTGGAACAAATTCTATAATATGGTGCTGACGACCAATAATCTTATTGGTGCCGTTAATCCTGAATCAGCAACTACTCAGCAGTTAGGTTTCCTTGGAGTTGCCTATGCTTTCCGTGCAATGTTCTATTTGGATATGGCTCGTATGTATGAGTTCCTGCCGAATGAAAAGTTCCCTGATGGAAAGAACAGCGATGGTAACGTGGTCACCAACCTTACCTGTCCTATTGTGAAGGCAGGAATGAGCAAGGAAGATGCCCGCAAGAACCCTCGTGCCACACGTGAAGATATGAAGAAATTCATTGAGGGTGATTTGAATGATGCCGAGAAATACATCATCAAACTGGCGGATACGCGTGATAAGACTTTGCCTGACTTGGCTTGTATTTATGGTTTGAAAGCTCGTCTGTATATGTGGGTAGAGGACTATGCCAAGGCTGAAGAATATGCTAAGAAAGCTATTGCTACCACCAAAGTTGCACCAGTAAGCAAGGCCGTTGCCCTCAATCCATCGACAGGTTTCAACACGACAACTCCTTGGATGTGGGGCTCCAACCAGACTGCAGACGCTGCAACTGTGAAGACGGGTATCATTAACTGGACTTCATGGATGTCAAATGAAACGATCTTTGGTTATGCAGGTGCAGGTGGGGTGTACTGTATGATAGGCAAAGAACTCTATGATCGTATCAGTGATAATGATTGGCGTAAGCTCTATTGGAAAGCTCCGAGTGGTAGTGCTTTGGCCGATCAGGTTCCATTCCTGAAAGCTTCTTACAAGAAATCTCTGCCCGTTTATGCTTCCATTAAGTTCCGTCCGGGCCAGGGCAATGACGGAGAATCCTCCATTGCAGCAGCCTGTGCGTATCCTCTGATGCGTGTTGCTGAGATGTATTTCATCGAGGCTGAGGCCGCAGCACAACAGAATAAACTTGCAGAAGCAAAGACTGTTCTGAATAAAATCATGCAGACACGTGACGCGAACTACAATAGTCAACTCACTGACAAGGAGTCTCTCATTGAGGAAATCGTGTTCCAAAAGCGTGTAGAACTTTGGGGTGAAGGACAAAGTTTCTTTGATATCAAGCGTCTGAACTACTCTGTCAAGCGTGCTTACAAAGGCACGAACTTCTATGAGTTGTGCCGTTTCAATACCAATGGGCGTCCGGCTTGGATGAACATCTGTATTGTTGCAACTGAAGAAAACAATAACAGTGCGGTTAAAGGCTATAACAATCCCGATCCGTCAGACCTCTATACCCCTGTACGTTAATCCGTAGTATTTCATAAAGAGAAAAGAAAATGAAAAATATCTTGAAATATTCATTCATGGCTGCTCTTGGCTTGTGTATTGCAAGTTTAAGCGCCTGCTCAGACGATTACAAGTATGAATCGGCACCATCTGATACAGGTGGCAACGCATACTTGGTTGCATCAAAGTCTGATACTGTTAAGTTCACAGAAAACGAAGCGCAAAAACTCATCGTACGCGTGGCTCGTGTCGACTCAACTCAGGCTCAGACAATAGCGTTGTCAAGTGACAATAAGTCTTTCAATGCACCGACTGACGTGAAGTTTGCTGCCGGAGAGGGGACCAAAGACGTTGAGGTGGCTTTCAACATGACCGCAGGAACGTCTGAAAAAGTAAGCATTGCCGTGGCTTCAAAAGATGCTTTTATTTACGGTTTGCCGGAGATAACCTACCATGTTATCCGCTACAAGACTCATAATGTGACGGTTGCTTTAGGCATGTGGAATGTACAATCCAACCTGATTGTACGCTCATACGGCAACAATTACATGTTGTTGGCAGACAAGGAGAACGGTTATAACTACGACATCAACTTCACCATTGACGACAAGGGCGTAGTAACCGTACCGGCTCAGCCCGCTTGGGTTCATAAAACCTATGGAAAGATTTGGGTGTGTGGCAATGAAAAAGGAGATGCCAAGTCTACTGCTAACGGCGTTTCCGGCTCAGCAATTGCAGGAACCTACGATGCAAAAACAAAGGTAGCTACGCTGAAACTGCTCCATGCCGTACCTGGAAAAGGGGCATTCGGCACTAAGATCGACTATATATCGTTTAAGTAAATATAAGATTATCCGATATAACAAAAGGACCTTGCAGGCTTGTCCTGTTGGGTTCTTTTTTATTTTTCAGAGAACCCTTCATCAATTATAACCATTTTATAAAATGCCAATGACAAAGAAAAAACTATTACTTCTCATTTCTCTTTTCGTCATATCTTCCGGACTACAGGCAGCCCACAGAAGCCTGTTACAAAAGAAAGAGGCTGCATTGCAGGTGCTGACAAAAGCTGACAGCCATGCGCCCACACGCGCTGCAGGTTCATCTGACCATCTTAAAGTTATCGCCGAGAACGCTATGTTGACGGTTCTTGGCTCGCAAACAGGTTTTGCCATTATTGCCAATGACGATGTTTTTCCTGCCGTTATAGGTTATTCAGGCGACAGGTATGATGCAGAAACCAATACTTCTCTGCGTTGGTTTGTCAATGCAGCAAGCAGTTCTATGAGCAACTATCTGTCGGAAGGGAAGAAATATGCACCGGTAATTCCTGCCGGAGCATTCCAGACCGCAGTCAGTCCTATTCTGAAAACCGAATGGAACCAGTCAAAACCTTATAACAACGACTGTCCATACGTGTCTGGAAGAGAGCCTTATCCTACGGGATGTGTGGCAACTGCACTGTCACAGATAATGAAACATTACAATTATCCGACTAAAGGTATCGGACAAGGTACGTTGAGTGTGGTTGTCAATGGGGTCAGTAAGATTATTTCAGCAGACTTCGGCAATACAACATATGACTGGAAAAACATGCTGAATGAATATGAAACCGTTTCTTATACTGCTGTGCAGGCAAAGGCTGTTTCAACCTTGATGCTCCACTGTGGCATAGCTGTAGGCATGGAATATACGCCGTCAGGCTCCGGAGCTTATTCCAATGAGGCTCGCAGCGGCTTGATCAATAAGTTCGGTTATGATGCAGGTATCAATCTCCTTTTTCGTAACTATTATTCCACTTCTCAATGGATGAACATAATATATCAGGAGTTGAATGCCAGCCGTCCGGTATATTATACAGGGTCGGATGCAACGGCAGGCGGTCATGCCTTTGTCATTGACGGTTATAACGAGCATGGTTTCGTGCACGTAAACTGGGGTTGGGGCCCCAAGGGTGGCAACGGTTACTTTGATATAGCACTGCTGAATCCAACGGGATATTCGTTCAGTGACGGGCAGGATATGCTTGTTGGCGTCTCTCCGGTGAAAGTAATGGATGCGCATTCACACGTTATCAGCAAAGAGAAATTCACTGCATATAAGTTTGCTTCGATGCTTAATCTCTCGGCTGGAACGATGTATAATCTTGCAGGTGAAAGCTTTACGGGTGAGGTTGCCTTTGTTCTTATGAAAGACAACACGGCAAAAGTGCTCAAGTCTATTACTGCATCAAACATTGCCGACCGTTATTCTGTGGGCGAACTTAGCGGGATGATTACCCTGCCGGCTGGCATTCCTGACGGCACTTACCGTCTGTTTGTAGGTTCACGTTCATCGCAATATGCCGAAGATTGGCAGTTGGTGCGTCGTCCTTCCAATCAGGTGAACAGCTATGAAGTCGTAATTTCAGGTGGAAGTGTACAGAGTGTAGATACCGGAACCACTGATGACAGTTGGAAAACAACGGGTATCAGAACCATCGATACTTCTGCTTCCTCTGCTGACGTCACGGTCTTTGACCTTCAGGGACACAAACTTATGCATGTTCCTGCTGTGCAGTTCAGTAACGATTTGCTGCCCGTTGGCGGTGTGTATGTTGTGAAGCAAGGTGAAAAGACAATGAAAGTGATGAGGTAAGGAATGCAGGAATGATTGTCAATTTATTTCATCTTTGATTTGCATTCGCCTTTAAAAAGTATTATCTTTGTGTCGGGGAAAGTCAGTAGTGGCTTTCCCCTTTTTCGTGTATTGTTGTCAATGGCGTTGCAATCAGCGTCAGAATAGCGTGTAATTTGATGCAAAATACCGCGCAATTTGCGTCATATTGCAGTGTAAAGTGACTGTAATTGCATGCTATTATGACGCAGATTAGCAGGTGTAGTAGGTGAGATATTGATTTCGTTCGTGGTGAATTGGAAAACATGACGAATGGAATTGTTGGGAATTTTGAGTTTTTTGTTAAAGTTATATAATGCTTCTTGTGGCATATCTAATGTTTGTTTCCAGTCTTTGTTTTCTTGGTTTGATGCACCATATTTCCCATTCCAACTGGTAGATAAAAGCTGTTCGCCTTTTCATTCTTTATGAATTATTGCATTTTCTGCTTGTTTGTTCACACTGTTTAGATGTTACATATATTCAAATTATATACATATTATAGTTGCAAAACAATAATAATACATTGTTATTTATATAGTAATTTATTGAAAATGCGGCTTTTTTATAACGAAATGATAAATTAACTGCAAAATAATTTGCATACGAAATGTGTATTCATTAACTTTGCATTTGAAAATATTTATAATTTTATTTAAATGTAAGTCATTGGATTTTGTTGCGAGCAGAGATGACTTTTGTGTTTTAACTTAAAGAGAGAAATTTATGGAAAAGAGACTTTTGATGTTTCTTGCGGGCCTGTTTCTGAGCATAGGAATGGCTGTAGCCCAGACGCAAGTTAATGGAACCGTAGTTTCAAGTGAAGATGGAGAGCCGATAGTGGGTGCTTCGGTGAAGATCTCCGGAACTAAAATGGGAACGATTACTGATGTTGATGGTAAGTTCACTTTGAGTGCATCAGAGGGCACAAAACTTGTTGTTTCCTATTTGGGCATGCATACCAAGACGGTGACTGTGCCTAATTCAGGCAGCATGAAAGTCAAGTTAGACCCTGACAACAAGGTTCTTGACGAGGTTGTCGTAACGGCAATGGGCATCACCCGTGAGAAGAAATCACTCGGTTACGCCTCACAGATGCTTGATGCCAAGGACTTAAACACTGCTGGTACCTCCTCATTGGCCAGTGCCATGCAGGGAAAACTGACGGGTGTTGACATCAGAACCTCTTCGGGAGCACCTGGAGCATCGGCTCAGATTGTAATCCGTGGAGCGCGTTCTTTCAATGGAAACAACACGCCGCTTTATGTTGTCGACGGCATGCCCATTGTTTCTACGCCCGATTTCGACACGAAGCACTCTGTGACGGGTGCCGACAATGCCAGTCGTACGATTGACCTTAACCCTGATGATATCGCATCTATCAATGTCTTGAAAGGTCAGGCTGCATCGGCACTTTACGGTATTCGTGCTTCAAACGGTGTCATCTTGATTACCACAAAGCGTGGAAGCAAGAGTTCAACAAAGCCGGTTATCACTTTCTCTACCGACTTGAGCGCACAGACTTTGAGCCGAAAGTTTGAACATCAAAAGGTATATGCCCAGGGTGGAAGCCTTTCGAAGTATAACCCCAACACTTCAATGTCGTGGGGACCAAAGATTTCTGACCTGCCCAATGATGCTACCTATGGAGGTAACACCAATAACAAATACACCAATGGTGACCTCACTTCGCATGCTGGAATGTACTATAATCCGAAGTATGCTGCCGCAGGTCTCAGTGGTTGGGCTACGCCTCAGACCTATGACAACGTAGGCGATTTCTTCAAGACTGGCTTCACCCAGAACTCCACTTTCAATATTTCGCAGCGCAAGAACGATGTAAGTTATTCGTTTAGTATCAGTGATACCTATCAGAAGGGCATCATTCCTTCAACAGGTATGACCAGAACGGGTGCACGCGGTGCCGTAGACTGGAAGGTCGATGACCAGTGGAAGACTGGCTTCTCGGCCAACTACAGCTCGGTAAAGGTAACATCTGCCCCCGGTGCTAACAGTGGTATAGTCAACGTTGTGTACTCTGCTCCAGCCGAATACAACCTTAAAGGCACGCCCTATCATAAGCCGGGCGACCCTACTTCGCAGATACTTTTCCGTGCAACCAACTTCAATAATCCCTATTGGTGGGCCGACAATGACGAGTATTCACAGCATACGAACCGCGTATTTGGCAATGCTTATGCCGAATTTACTCCGAAAATGAATTGGAACGACCGTTATAATCTCGTCTTTCGTGAGCAGGCCGGCGTTGATATCTATACCTCCAACAATGCTACCATTGCAGAGATTGGCTCGGCTTATAATAAGAAAGGCGAGGTTGAAAACTACGGAGCGCAGAACAATATCTTTAATAACTTGCTCACAGCTAACTTCACTGCCAAGTGGGGTGCAGACAAAGAGTGGGACTTCGGCTTTGTTCTCGGTAATGAATTCAACCATAGATATTGTCGCAAGTGGGACTATGACGGCTCCGGGTTGGCTTTCTATGGACAGCCTACTATCGGCAACACGTCTTCCATAGACGGGCATTCCGAGTATCATGTACAGGAACGTACCGTTGGTTTCTTCGGTCAGATGTCGCTCTCTTGGAAAGATATGGTCTATCTTACCGTAACGGGTCGTAACGACAAAGTATCGTCCATGCCACGCGGTCACCGTTCTTTCTTCTATCCATCGGTATCATTAGGCTGGATATTTACCGAGCTTCCGGCATTGAAAGACAATCAGATTCTCTCTTATGGAAAGCTCCGTCTGTCTTATGCACAGGTTGGACAAGCCGGTCAGTTCTATAATAATTACATGTATGTTCCGGCTTATGGCGGTGGCATGTATGTCTACACGCCAATCAGTTATCCGCTCGGTGGTGCGAAAGGTTATACACCTTACTTTGTGAAGTTTGATGAAAATCTGAAGCCACAGAACACCTCTAACTGGGAAACGGGTATCGACTTAGGACTCTTCAAGAACCGTGTCAAACTCGATTATACGTTGAGTTATCAGGATGTCAGAAACCAGATATTCGATGTTCCAACGGCAGGCACGACGGGATATCAGTCACTCCGCACGAATGCAGGACGGATGGTGACTTGGTCTCACGAGCTTTCTGTGAACGCAACTGTGCTTGATCATCATGACTACAGCATGGAATTAGGCGTTAACTTCACGAAAGTTACCAACAAGGTAAAGGAACTTGCCGATGGTGTTGAGAGCATTATGCTCGGTGGTTTCGTTGAACCACAGATACGTGCACAGGCAGGTTACACCTATCCTAATATCTATGGCAGGGCTTTCAAGCGTACTAAAGACGGCCAGTTACTGCTGGATGCCAATGGTCTTCCACAGGCAACCGCAGCCAGTGTGAACCTTGGTGAGTGTGCGCCCGACTTCAACATGGGTTTCAATCTCCATGCACGTTACAAGAAAGTCTCACTTTTAGCAACAATGGATTGGCAGAAAGGGGGCTGCATGTATAATGGAACGCTGCTGACGATGAACTTCTTCGGTGCCTCCAAGGAGTCGCTCCCTTATCATGAAGGAACGATGGTTGCCGAAGGAATCAACGAGGCAACCGGGCTGAAGAATACCGTTGAAGTGAGCAAGCAGGATTATTATCAGGCTTACAACGATGTGACTGAAGCCGGCATCTTCGACACAAGCTATCTCAAGTTGCGCGATGTGACCTTGAGTTATCAGTTCCCTAAGTTTGCAGGTATTGACCTTTCAGTCTATGGTTTCGCCCGCAATGTCCTCCTTTGGGCTAAGATGCCGAACCTCGATCCAGAGAGTTCGCAGGGTAACGGCAATATGAGTGGCTACTTCGAACGCTACTCCGTACCTAACACTTCAAGTTTCGGTGGTGGCTTTAAACTCACATTCTAAGCACCGACTAACATTTGATAAACATAAAGAGCATTGATTATGAAAATGAAATATATATTTGGTGTGGCCCTGACTTCAGTGATGTTTGCCTCTTGTTCTGAAGATATCATGGATCATATCAATAAAGACGAGGCACACCCGAGCATCAATATCAACGCCAAACTCCAGCTGACGGATGCTGAAGTGGCGACAGTCTATAGCACGCTCTGTGGCAACTATGCCTGGTATGTCAGTTCTTATACCGAGCAACTCTTCGGTACCGGCAACAACCAATTACGCATGGTGGAGAAACGAAACCTATCGGAAGTGGCCGGAAGTGCAGTGTTTGAAAACGAATGGAACAGCACTTACCTCAATCTCAACAATCTCCGTCTGATGCATAACAAATGTCAGGAGGGTGGAGTTAATGCCAAGGAATATAATCTTTTGGGCGTAACTCAAACGCTTGAAGCTGTCAACTGGGCCACTTTGACCGACCTTCATGGCGACATTCCCTATAAGGAATGCTTTGTAACTTCCAATCCTCAGATTGACAAACAGAAAGTAGTTTACGACCGTGTCTTTGAACTTCTCGACAGCGCACAAATCAACTTTGCCCGCGGAACCGATGATTTCAGCGCGAATGATATTATCTATAGCGGTAAAGTTGCTAAGTGGGCAGCATTTGCCCACGCGCTGAAAGCCCGTTATCTGTTGCGTACCTATGGGGTAAACAAGACCACGGCACAGCTTCAGAAGGTTGTTGCCGAGGCACAGGCTGCCATCAGTGGCGGTTTTGAAGGCTGCGAATTAGCTGTGTTCAACGGCCAGACTGCCGACAACTCCTGGTATGCTTACGCCCAGAGTCGTAGCTACACAGGTTGTTCGTCAACGGTAGAAAAACTGCTGACAGCCCGCAATGATCCCCGCGAACCCATTTATAACTACAACAAATTCGGCAAGAACGTGGTTGCAAATCCTGGAGATGACGACTTAGCTTCAGAGACAGAGTATGTCAATTGGCCTGCTTATTTGGACAATGGTGCTGCTCCTTTGCACATGATGAGCAGTTCAGAGCTTTATTTCATCCTTGCCGAAGCGCAGGCACGTTTAGGTACAGACGCCAAGACTGCATTCGAAAAGGGAGTTACCGCCTCAATAAAAGACTTCTATACTGCCGGTGGAAGCGTCATCGAAGCAAGCATTACCGATGCTCAGATTACGAATTATCTGACTTCAATCAATGCTCGTTTCACGGCAAATCCCTTGAATGAGATCCTCATTCAGAAGTATATTGCACAGACACGTGACGAGCAATTGGAGACCTATAACGACATCCGCCGTTGCCGTTACATTGACGGCAGCTATCCGGTCACCATGACCAACCCTAACAATACGTCGGGAGGTGCCAACCGTTGGCCGCTCTGTCTGCCTTATGGTGACAGTGATGTGAAGTCCAATCCGCATGTGGCTGCAGCCTTTGGCAGCGGAAACGATGCCGGAATGTATGTCTTCACGAAGCGCGTGTGGTGGGCAGGTGGCGAATAATCTGCAGCTTATGGCTTCGTGATGAAGCGCACAAAATAGACGAAAGACATATCCACGTGTGGATTATTAAATTTCTCTCTCGCTTTGGGGCTGGCTTTTGCCAGCCCTTTTTGCCTGTAATCAGAAAATAGTGTTACCTTTGCAAAGCGATAATATAAAGGTAAAAAGATGAAAAGATTTGTAGGATTAATTCTGTTATTCATTTCTGTTGCGGCACAGGCACAGTTGGCAAATGCCGTGACAGACAATCACTGGGTGGGCACTTGGGCTACAGCGCAGCAGCCTGTAGTAAAGAGTTTCATGCCTTATAACAACAACATGAGCGGTCGTTCGGTGCGACAGATTGTAAAAGTCTCGATAGGTGGCAAGCAGCTTCGGCTTGAGTTGAGCAACGAACTCTCGCGTGAACCGCTCGTTATCCGCTCGGTCTACATCGCACATGCTGCCGACAGCTTCGTTATTGTGCCCGCCACGGCGAAGTATCTCACGTTTGGTGGCCGTTACAACACCGTCATTCCGGCGGGCAAGGCCGCTTTCAGTGATGCGTTGAACTTCGATCTTCAACCGTTGGAAAAGCTTGCCATTACCATTAATTATACCAAGGCTCCCGCCGTCCCTACGGTTCACATGGGGTCCCGAACAACGAGTTATATCCTGCGGGGTGTGTCAACTCCCAAGACGAGTTTTGCCAAAGCGTTCCGTGAAGACCATTGGTTTAACATCTCGGCCATTGATGTTTATGACCTCACAGCCAAGAGTATAGCCATCATCGGCAATTCCATCACCGATGGAAAGAACTCAACCAACAACGCACAAAACCGCTGGCCGGACATCCTTTCAGAGGTTTTGCAGAAGAAACAAGGCGTGACCGACGTCGGAGTTCTTAATCTCGGCATCGGCAACAACCGTGTAACGATGAAGGGAGGCTTTGGGTTTATGGCTCGCGAACGCTTCAATCGGGATGTCCTTTCACAGCGAGGTGTGCGTGCGGTTGTTATCTTTGAGGGCGTAAATGACATCGGAGCAGCAGCTTTCGGCCAAAGCGAAACCGTGGCAAATGACCTTATCTATGCCTACGAAGAGATGATACGCAAGGCCAAGGAGCGCAATCTGCGCGTCTATCTCGGCACGATTACGCCATTCAAGGGGGCCGGCTATTACTCTGCTTTCCATGAAGCGGCCCGCCAAACTGTAAATCAATGGATACGCAGTCAGCGTGAGAAGGTCGACGGCATTCTTGATTTCGATGAGCTGCTTCGCGATCCTAACGACCCCGAACGCCTGCAGAAACATTGGCAGAGCGATTGGTTGCACCCCAATCCCGAGGGATATCGTGCCATGGGAGAATATGCGGCAGGGGTGATAACGTGTCGTTAGTCAGTGCTTCTTCCCTTGGGGAGTACTGGAATTGGTTTTTAGTTATTTATTTTTACAAATGCTTTCGCATAGCTCGCGTATTCAAAAAACATTTTATGTCGGGCCGAAATACGCGAGTTTTGAGCCTTTTAAGTAATGCGTTGGCTATCAGGTTGTTATGTAATATCAGTTGTTTTCAGGGCTGAAATCATGTTGATTTTATTGCTGTTTTGACGCATATTGCATCGTGTTTTGCCTCACTTTGCATGCTGTCTTGATGCAGAAGACGTGGTGTTTTGATGCAGATTGCAAGCCAAAGTGATGCAGGTTGCAGGATAATGTGTCAGAAACGGCATTGCTTTTTGATTTGAAAGGCGCGATTTGGGCTTGTTTATGCGCTTTCTTTTTCTAAAAGGTAACTTCTGAAAGAGGCCTTTTTTGACCAATAAAATTTACAAAACAGAGGCGTTTATCGGGATGTTCCAAGCAGCGTTGTGTGAAGATTGGAGAGACAAGACAGGCAGAAAGAATACAGCTTCAGGCTGGGGATGCACCGCAGCCTTCATCGCTTTGAGTACACATCAGCATGTTTTTGTCAGCCAACGTCAAGTTGATGACGAAAAAAAACGGGCCGTTCTTCTTTGTAATCTCACTCGTTTGCAGTAACTTTGCAGCATACAGGAAACAGAATTTTAAGTTTATATAAGTTATGGCAAAGAAAGCGTTATTGATGATTCTCGATGGATGGGGAATCGGAAAGCATGGTAAGGGTGATGTTATCTATAATACTCCGACACCTTATTTAGATTATCTGAATGCAGTTTCTGCACATTCTCAGCTTCAGGCTTCAGGCGAAAACGTAGGTCTTCCCCACGGACAGATGGGTAATTCTGAAGTTGGTCACCTCAATATCGGTGCCGGCCGAGTGGTTTATCAGGACTTGGTGAAGATCAATAAAGCCTGCGAAAGCGGTGACATCTTGAAGAACCCAGGCATTGTTGAAGCTTATTCTTATGCCCAAAAGACGGGCAAGAAGCTCCACTTGATGGGCTTAACTTCAACGGGAGGTGTGCACTCTTCACTCAATCATCTCTTCAAGTTGATAGAGATAGGTAAGGAATATGGGCTCAAAGATGTATATGTGCATTGCTTCATGGATGGGCGAGATACCGACCCAAGAAGCGGCAAGGGCTTCATCGAAGACGTAGAGGAATGCTGCCAGAAGAATGGTGCTCACATCGCAAGTATCATTGGCCGGTTCTATGCAATGGACCGAGATAAACGCTGGAACCGCGTGAAAGAGGCTTATGATTTGCTTGTGAAGGGCGAAGGAAAACAGGCCGATGACTTGGTTAAAGCCATGCAGGAGAGTTACGACGAGGGCGTGACCGATGAATTTATCAAGGCAATCAACAACAGCAAAGTCAACGGAACGATTGAAGAAGGCGATGTCGTTATCTTCATTAACTACCGTAATGACCGTGCAAAGGAGCTGACGGAAGTGCTTACTCAGCAGGATCTGCCGGAAGAAGGTATGACGACTGTGAAGGGTTTGAAGTATTATTGTATGACACCATACGACCCGAATTTCAAGGATGTAAAGGTGCTCTTCCCGAAGGAAAACGTGCAAGATACACTCGGAGAATACCTTTCCCGATTAGGTAAGAAGCAGCTTCATACGGCTGAAACAGAGAAGTATGCCCATGTAACTTTCTTCTTTAATGGCGGTCGCGAGGAGCCTTTTGAGGGCGAAGATCGTATTCTTGTGGCTTCTCCTAAGGTAGCTACGTATGACTTAAAGCCGGAAATGAGTGCCTTTGAGGTTAAGGATAAGCTTGTCGGTGCTATCAACACACAGGAGTATGACTTTATTGTTGTCAACTTTGCCAACGGTGATATGGTGGGTCATACAGGTGTATATCATGCTATTGCAAAGGCAGTCTGGGCCATTGACCACTGTGTAGAGGAGGTCGTTGAGACAGCTAAAACCAACGGTTATGAGGTGATTATCATTGCTGATCACGGTAATGCTGACAATGCAATCAACGAAGATGGCACACCAAACACTGCTCACTCGCTGAACCCCGTGCCGTTTATTTACGTGACAGATAATAACTCTGCCACTGTGAAAGATGGCCGTTTGGCCGATGTTGCTCCGTCAATTCTGCACATCATGGGCTTGGAACAGCCTGCTGACATGACGGGAGAATGCTTGATATCTGACAATAAATAAATGTGCAATGGTAAAGATTGAAGAGAGTTGGAAGCCCTATCTTGGCGCGGAATTCGATAAACCCTATTTCGTGAACTTAACCAAATTGGTGCGCGAAGAATATCTGCATACCACGTGCTATCCGCCGGGAAAGCTGATTTTCAACGCCTTCAACCTTTGCCCTTTCCATAAAGTGAAGGTGGTAATCATAGGCCAAGACCCTTATCATGAGCCTGGTCAAGCCATGGGTTTGAGCTTTTCTGTGCCCGAAGGTGTGGTGATGCCCCCTTCACTTATCAATATCTTTAAGGAGATTGAAATGGATCTTGGCAAGCCGATGCCGCGAAATGGAGATCTCACACGATGGGCCAAGCAGGGCGTTCTGCTCTTGAATGCCACGTTGACTGTGCGTGCTCATCAGGCCAACAGTCATCAACGATTGGGCTGGACCACGTTTACCGATGCTGCAATCAAGGCTTTGAGCGATCATCGCGACGGTCTTGTTTTCATGCTTTGGGGTGGATTTGCCCGCAGCAAAAAGTATCTGATAGATCAAAACCGACATCTTGTTTTGGAGTCTGTTCATCCTTCTCCGCTCTCCGCTAACCGTGGAGGATGGTTTGGAAATCATCAGTTTTCAAGATGTAATGAATACTTAAGAGGTAGGGGAGAACAGGAAATAGAGTGGTAAGAAACCCCTTCCCAGCCCTCTCCTCGGGGGAGGAAGTGCAGGCTTATAGCCCATTTTGTTATACTTCGAATGTCTACACCAGACATTTTCTGTCATGGCTGAATCGGCCAATTACTGCAAACAACATTATGAATAAAGAGGATTTGCATATTATACAGGTGGGAAACGTGTTGGTTTCTCCCGACATTATTACCGAGAAGTTCTGTTGTGATTTGGAGAAATGCAAGGGAGTTTGTTGCATAGAAGGCGATGCCGGAGCACCTGTTACGCTTGATGAAATCGGAGAAATTGAGGATGCTTTAGACACCATTTGGGGCGATATGAGTGCTTCGGCACAGGCTGTTGTCGACAGACAAGGCGTGGCCTACACGGATATTGAAGGCGATTTGGTGACGAGTATTGTAGGAGGTAAGGATTGTGTTTTTACTTGTTATGAGGGCGATTGTTGTCTTTGTGCACTCGAACGTGCCTACCGTGACGGGCAGACACGCTTCATAAAGCCCATTTCCTGCGCTCTTTATCCGATACGTGCCAAGGAGTTTGGTCATGGACTTGTAGGCATAAACTATCATAAGTGGAAGATATGTAAGGATGCAGTTGCAAAGGGTGAAGCCCTCAATCTTCCTGTTTATAAATTCTTGAAAGGCCCACTTATCCGGCGTTTTGGCGAAGAATGGTATGCAGAACTGTGTGAGGCAGCTGAAGAGATAGAGCAGATGATTGCAGAATAGAAGCCTTCCCCGCTCCCTCCAAAGGCGAAGAAGGCCGGCTGTTTCTTAGAAAGAGATATCTATACCGGCATCAACGGTGTTATAATCTTTACGTACAGGCACGATAGGAGAGGTGTCGTAGATGATGCGATAGGTGCCACGTATGCCGATTTTCGGTGTGATATGATACGCAAGGTCTACTGCTCCGCCGAACCTTGCGCTTTTGAAATAGCTGTCAGGCTTGGCTTGATGAATGGCGGTTGTAGTCAGTTCCCAATGTTCTCCGAGTGAATATTTGAAGCTAAGTGACAGATGACTCTTCACACTTCGGCTGTAAGCATAATCGCTTATGCCTGCAGGTGGGTCGGGATATTGCCACTTTTCAAACTCATAGAAAAGGCCGACAGCTGCAAACATGAGGCAGTGCTCGGTGTTGACGAGGCGATATCGGGACTGAACTCCCGAGGAAATCTTGAATGTCATGCCACGGCTTCCTGCCCATTGTGACTCTACGTAAGGATAAACTTCAAAGGCATGATGGAGCAGATAACGATATTCTGCGTGCACATAGCCTCCACTTACGGTGATCTTCTTACCGTAAGTTGAGAATTCAAGTTTATTGATAAGATTTATAACCCGACTCTTTTTAATCAGCAGATTGAGGTTAGCTGTGTTCTTAAGGGTAAGTACATTCTCTTTCTCTGTCTTGAAATCTACCACCGGTTGCAATGACCCTTGTATGGTTTTTGTGCTGTCTATTTCCATTGTAAGGTTCTCGGAGAAGAGCATCTGGGCCTGTGTCGGCATTGAAATCATCATGAAAACGAAGAACGAAATACATTTAATGACGATTGATTTTCGTACCTGAATATATTGAAACGGTAATGGGAAATGGGGACAGAGCAGCTTGCAAAGGCCCTTGTTGGTGTTTAGTTGTTTCATTTCTTGTTATTTTTTCTTTTCCAAATGTTGGGTGTAAAGGTAAAGAAAATCTTCAAACTACGTTGTATGTCAAAGCATTTAAATTGCCAGTCTTGCTTTCCTGTCGATGCAAGATCTTACAAACCTATACTTTTCTGTATTCAGAAGGCGACACACCAACGTGGTCTTTAAAGTATTTTCCCATGAAGCTTTGGTTCGGGAAGTTCAGCTCGACAGCAATCTCTTTGATGCTTTTTGCAGTGCTTTTCAGCATGATGCGCAGTTCGTGTATCGTGTAATAGTCAATCCATTCATTGGGAGTACGGTGGCTGATAGCCTTTACAGCCTCTGAAAGATACTTTGGAGTAATGTTCAACTGCTTGGCATACCAACCTACACGACGTTCAGAACGGAAGTGATTTTCAACGAGTTTGGCATAATCGAAGAATATCTTTTCAAGGCGGGAAGAGTGGTGTTTGTCGTTCTTCTGAATGCGATAGATTGCATTACTGAGGTCGTAAATGAGGGCTTGAAGCAGTAGTTTCACGGTCTCTACACGAAAAAGATGCGCTTTGTTGTCTAACTTTTGCTTGATGATGCTAAAGTAGTTGGCTACTGTGTTGACTTCATCGGTCTCAAGTTCGCATACAGGATGGTTTCTTGCAAATAGGAAAAGCGAAGACAATTCGTGTACATTCAATATCACTTCCCGATAGAAGTTCTTCGACATAATGATGCCAATACCCTTGAAATCTTCACTCAAACTATAGTTGTCTGTGACGTCTCCGGGGGTGACGATAAGGATATCTTTGGGCAGAACAACATAGTCGATGGTATTTAAAGAGTATTTTCCAACCCCTGAAGTGCACATGCCGAAAAACAGAAAGTCAAGTCGTCCCGGTTCATTAGAACGGGGTAAGTCTGCGATGTTATTGACTAAAAGGAGGTCTTCATCAATATGGCTCCCCTTGTTAGTTTCAAGTAAAAAGCCGATAGTTAGTTCTTTCATAAGTGGTCTATATAGTTAAAATGGTGTTATAAGAAGAAGAATAAAAGAGGTTATAACCGTCATTTTCACAAGGAAAAAGACTTGACTAATGCCAACTTATGTGCGGGTAGGGAGCGGTTTCTATACCTTCAACACGCTGGATTTGGCTGTTTTTAAAATGTTGGTCGCCTGTAATCCAAACGTTTCTGAACGTGCGTCGGGTGAATTTCCGATAGGCTTGTTCGTCCATTTCTCCGCTGCATTGATAGCCTAATCCATTGATATTGAGACGTTCTCCCATGTTGGCATCACGCAGCGTTACACGCACATAGCCATGAAACCCGGTATTGAATTCGTAGCAGACGGTATCGTCTTCAACGACATAATAGGCGGGTGTGATAATCTTCGTGACGTGTTCGGCTGTGTAAGCCACCCTGCGATAGTCTGTCTTCTGGCTGTTGTCAGCCGCTAAACTCACTGCTCCTTGCCAGCAGGCCGGTGCAAAATCAGCAGTATTCCATTGCGTCTGACTGTAGTCAGGGGCATGAAATATCTCGTCATATGTGGTGTCAAGCCGCACATTTGCTTTGCGACAAAGCCAGTTACTGTCTGAAATGAGGCTGAAAGGGCGGTTTTCTGCATCTCTTCCATAATAGGAGATAGCTACTTGGCGAGGCTGAATATGAGGATATGAAGGGCTATACCACACGGCAATCGTGTTGCTGTCGGGGCGAAGAAAGCGTGTAATATCGAAGCAAAGGCTGATAGGTCGGTCGTTAAAAGCTTGCTTGCGGAAAGGCATTCTGACGTCAGTCGATACATTATAACCGTTCACATAGAGATCAAAATAGCCTGTTGTGACAACTTCAAGCATGGCAAACTGTGGTCTCCCCTCGCAGAGATAGGTTTGCCGAAACCATATCTGTGCGGTAGAGTCTACGTCAGGATAGCCTATCCAATGGGGCTGAAAGCGTTGTGCCTGCAAGCTGATGGCCTGTAGAAAAAGCACGAAACCTAATATCCATTTTGTCATATCTGAAATTAAAAATCCCCCTCCTGCATGGAGGAGAGGGATATATGGCTTGTTGATCAGTAACAGATTTTATGCATCAATGTTAGCATATGTGGCGTTTTGCTCAATGAATTCGCGTCTCGGTTCAACGTCATCACCCATCAACATGGAGAAGATTTCGTCGGCTTCAGCAGCATTCTGTATGGTCACCTGCTTCAAGAGGCGCGACTTCGGATCCATGGTTGTCTCCCAAAGCTGCTCGGGATTCATCTCTCCCAAACCTTTGTAGCGCTGTGTGTGCAGGCTCTTGTCGTCTTCTTTTCCTTCAACATACTTGTCAATGAAAGCCTGACGCTGCTGCTCCGTGTAGCAATATTCACTCGCTTTCTTATAGGTACACTTGTACAATGGAGGTGTAGCGATGTAGAGATGTCCGTCTTCAATGACCTTCGGCATAAAGCGATAGAAGAGTGTCATGATGAGAGTGTCGATGTGAGAACCGTCGACATCGGCATCGGTCATAATGATAATCTTGTCATATCTCAGTTTATCGATATTGGCTTCGCGGTCATCTTCGCCCTCAACACCAAAGCGGACGCCGATGCTCTGAATGATATTCATGACCGACTCGGCTTCGAAAACACGATGCCATTGCACCTTTTCTACGTTCAAAATCTTACCTCGAAGCGGCAGAATTGCCTGTGTGTAACGATCGCGACCTTGCTTGGCAGAGCCTCCCGCAGAGTCTCCCTCGACGAGGAATATCTCGCATTCTTTCGGGTCTTTATTAGAGCAATCGGCCAGTTTCCCAGGCAAACCTCCACCTGTCATCACACTCTTTCGCTGTACACTTTCACGTGCCTTGCGAGCTGCAATGCGTGCTGTTGCGGCTAAAACCACCTTTTCACAAATCTTCTTTGCCTCGATAGGATGTTCTTCTAAATAGTTTGACAGGGCCTCACCAACGGCTTGTTGCACGGCTCCTGATACCTCGCTGTTGCCCAATTTGGTCTTTGTTTGCCCCTCAAACTGCGGTTCTGCCACCTTAATGGATATCACGGCAGTGAGTCCTTCACGGAAGTCTTCGCCAGCAATCTCTATCTTTGCCTTCTCAATCTGCTTGGCAATGGTAGGTTCTGCATCGGCATAAGCCTTCAAAGTACGGGTCAGTGCGGCGCGGAAACCAGTCAGATGAGTACCTCCTTCAATCGTATTGATGTTGTTGACATAGCTATGAATGTTCTCCGAATAATCGGTGTTGTACATGATAGCCACTTCAATTGGAATGCCTTGCTTCTCTGTTTTCAGGTAAATCACATCGTCGAAGAGATGTGTGCGGTGGCGATCTACGTAGCGAACAAACTCTTTCAGTCCGTCTTTTGCATGGAAAACTTCCTGTCGGGTCTTGCCTTCTTCATTGGGACGGAGGTCAGTAAGCGTGATGCGTATACCCGCATTGAGGTATGCAAGCTCACGCATTCGGCTGGCAACGATGTCCCATTTGTAGGTCGTTGTAGTGAAAATAGTCGGGTCCGGCCAGAATTGTTGGCGGGTTCCACGCTTAGTTGTTTCCCCAACTACTTTGACCGGATAGAGCGGTTTGCCTTTTTCGTATTCCTGTTGATATATCTTTCCATCTCTGAAAACCTGCGAAAGCATGTGCGAAGAGAGTGCATTCACGCAGCTTACACCCACACCATGCAGACCACCGCTGACCTTGTAAGAGCCTTTATCGAACTTACCGCCGGCATGAAGCACGGTCATAACGACCTCAAGAGCCGACTTATGAAGTTTCTTATGCTCATCAACGGGGATGCCACGACCGTTATCTTCAACGGTAACGGAGCCGTCTTCATTGAGCGTAATCTCAACATCTGTGCAGTAACCTGCCATAGCTTCATCGATAGAGTTATCCACTGTCTCGTTGATAAGATGATGAAGTCCCTTCTCACTGATGTCGCCAATGTACATGGCCGGACGCTTACGAACAGCCTCAAGCCCTTCAAGGACTTGGATATTCGAGGCAGAATAATTTGCCTCGGAGTTTTGATTTTCTGCCATTTCCTTCAAAAATGTGATTTAATTGCAAAGATACTAAAAAAGATAGAGACAGCGAAACTTTTATACGCTAAAATACATTAATGTGAAAGGGCTTTGCAGTTGATTCTCAAGAAGAAAGGAATAGCATGGAAATACGTAGGAAAAAAGAGGCTTTTCGGCATGCTCCTGTATCTTGGTCTCATTGTGTTGAACGTGGATGTAATCGTGAGAAAGCTCTGCTTTCCTGTAAAGATTGTTGCTTGTTTTTAACATTTCGTGGCTGCACCAAATAGAGAAAAAGAAGCGGGAAAACAGAGGCTGTTGTTCCATTTCGGCGTTCTTGGTGGGCAATTCCGTTCATCATGCGTTGTAACTTGACGCAAAACACAACGCTGTTTGCATCAAATTGCATGGTAACCTCATGCAGATTGTCACGTAATTTGATGCAAATGACATGGTCTTTTGTTGTTATCTTTTGTTTGAATTTGAATGGTTTTTTGTAACACTTTGATGCTCAATATGTTGCGAAAAGATAGAAAGTGGGGTGTGTTTTGAGTGAGGATATGCTTTGTTCTGAATTTGCAAAGCATTTGAGAGCAATTGTAAACATTCGTGATGAATATTAACACATTATTCGTTTCTTGGGATATGAATGCCAAGGGGATAGTGTCTGCTCTCATCTGCAGACTTCCAGCAGCTTGTCATGTGGGGGATAAGATGTTGAAATTTCATGATGATGAGCCTGCAAAGTCATTGTGGATATAAACGAATAAGGGTCGCAATTCCCTTGGGAACTACGACCTTTACAGACTCGTAAGCGCTGCTATGATTAGCCGAGCTTGCTGATATGAAGAGCCAAACCAGACTTGATGTTGGCTGCTTTGTTTGCATGTATGATGTTAGTCTTTGCTAACTTATCAAGCATTTTCTGTACTACAGGATACAACTTGACTGCTTCATCCTTGTCAGAGATTGCGCGAAGCTTACGAACAGCATTACGCATTGTCTTGGCATAATACTTATTATGCAGCGTCTTTGTCTTCGTCTGACGGATTCTCTTTACTGATGATTTGTGATTTGCCATCTTCTGTTTACTTCTATTTTATTTTACTTGTAGTCCCTAGCAGAGTCGAACTGCTCTTTAGAGAATGAAAATCTCTCGTCCTAACCGATAGACGAAGGGACCATGAGGCTTATTTTGCGGGTGCAAAGTTAGCGTTATTTTTCGAACTCACCAAACTTTTATTGAAATATTTTGTGATAGATGTTATTTTTTAATCTTTTTGGACTAACTTTGCCACTATGGTGATAAAGACGAAAGCAATAGTGCTGCATGCATTCAAATTCGGCGAAAACAAAATGATGATTGATTTGCTTACCGAGCAACAGGGACGTGTAACGTTTGCTGCACGGATATCAAACTCGCCGAGAGCGAAAGTCAAAAAGCAATACTTCCAGCCTTTTGCCGTGCTCGATGTTGAATATGATTATCGTCAGAAAGCTACGATTCAAACCTTTATTCATGTAGGGATTGCATACCCGTTGGGGTCAATACCTTTTGATTCCTATAAGCTTTCTATCTCGTTTTTCCTTGCCGAACTGACGGCATATGCCACGCGTGACGAACAAACCAATGCGCCTTTGTTCAACTATATTGTTTCAAGTATTGAATGGCTTGACAGCTGTGGCACCACATTTTCCAATTTCCACCTTGTCTATATCGTGCATTTGTTGCGCTTTTTGGGGTTCTATCCCAACCTTGAAGCTTATGAGGAAGGGTGTTATTTTGACATGCGCAGTGGCTGCTACTCATGCACTATGCCCACACATCGCGACTTTCTCGCCCCGTCAGATGCTAATCTTGTGGCCACGTTTTCGCGCATGGATTATGCCAACATGCACCTTTTTAAGATGTCGCATGCCGACAGGAACCGCTTCTGTGAAATCGTTTTGACCTATTACCGCTTGCATATCCCAAAGTTTCCCGAGCTGAAATCGTTGAAAGTGTTAAGGGAGTTGTATTGAAAAAGCAGATGAATGGCGCGATGACAGAAGTCCTCAACCTTTGCTTTGTCTTGTTTTGTGGGTTTGCAAGTCATGAGCGAAGGCGAAGGTTGAAACGTTCTTAGAGAGGATAGGGTAGGCGGCTATGCCCCAAAATATGCCTCTAATTCTTTCATGGCGCAACCCTCTTCATTGTTTAAGTCTTTGATGAGTAGCCCCTTCTCGAGCAGCAGGATGCGCGACGATATGTCGGAAACGAAGTTCAGATTGTGGCTCGAAAGAATGACGGTTGCACCTGTTTCCTTGCAGAAAGCGTGTATCGTTTTGGCGATGTTGATTTGAGATGAGGGGTCAAGATAATTGAAAGGCTCGTCTAAAATGAGTATCTGTGGATTGATAAGCATGGCGCCAATGATGCCGATCTTTTGTCGGTTGCCCTCTGAAAAGTCACGGATATACTTCTTTGTACCGAGGATTTCATCGTGCATCAGGGGTGCATAACGGGACAACCGCTCGTCGATTATCTCTTTTGACAAGCCATATACGGTGCCGATAAAAGTGAAGTATTCCTCCGGAGTGTAGAAATCTATCAGGAAACGACCGTCGATAAACGAGCCTGTATATTGTTTCCATGCCTCGCTTTCGTTTACTTTCACCCCATTACTCATCACAAAACCTTCGTCGGCTTTAATCAAATCGAGGATCAATCGCATGAGCGTAGTCTTGCCGGCACCGTTGTTTCCCACGAGTCCGATAAGCTCTCCGGCGTGTATAGTCAGTTCTTTGATGTCGACAACTGTCTGAGTTCCATACACCTTTTTAAGGTCTTTAATTTCTATATCCATGTTGTTTAATTCATATTTTGTAGTTTATAATTGCCTGATATCGTACAAACGTTTCAGTATCATGTTAAGTTCTTCAGTTCTGTCTCCTCTCCCTTGAAAGGTCATCATACGCTTCTCCCCTCCTTGGGAGGGGGCAGGGGAGGTTTCTATTCCATGAAATCCTCCATTCGCTTGTATTTTATTGCCATGAAACGGTTGGCAACGCGTCGGATAATCGGATGCGAAAGACCAAGCATGATAAGTCCAAGACCGGCAGCAACTCCGTCTGTGAGGAGTGGATTTTCTGCGAAGATACACAGGCAAACGTAGATAGCAAGCGGGATTAATAGCACGAAAGCATAGACGTTGACGCCCATATTGGCCCCTTGATAGTTGAAGAATGCCGACGAAAAGAGGTCTATCCGTTTCGAGAAAAGACATGTTGGCATATACAACAGGTTTATTCCTGCACAGAAAATAGATACAGATAGCAGTGTTGAAAACTTCCAGTAGCCTAAGAATATGCCTGGAACAAGCAACAGTGTTGCTGTCATGTTGAGGAAAAGAAAGAAGCAGAACTTGCGCCGGAGCATGTCGAAAACCGAAATAGGTTTCGTTATCAGGCCATGGAAGAAGTTGCCTTCAATGCCGAAGATCCATTGTCCAAGCATCATGGAAGAGAACATGATAGCCATGAAAAGAAATATTCCGGAGATGCTGTTCAAGTCGGCATCCCCTTTCATGTTCATGCCCTGGAAGTAAGCTTGCAGTACCATTATCGTCAGAATAAACAGTTCTCCCGTGCGCAGACGCTTCGAACGGAGCAGTGAGATATATTCCATGCTGAAGAGCGATGTGCCTCCAATGCGGCCCACTTTCGTCTGTTGACCCTGCTGCTCATTGTAATGTCTGACATAACAAAGGTAGGCATAGACGGTTACTCCAAAGCCCAAAGTGGCCAAGAACCATGCCATGGCACTGCCGACAGGCCCTAACCAACTCATGAAAAAGACCATGAAGGGCACAGAAAGGCAATAATAGAAGAGCAACATCAACCATAATGGCAGCTTATATTCCCATCCTTGGGCCTTTCGAAGACCTGTAATCATCAGGCCGTCTGCAATGTTCAAGGTCAGCGAAAGCCCGAAAACCAGCAGTGCATAGCCCATAGGCATGAGCATACAAGCAATGATGAAGGCCATAATTGGAATGAACCAATTGAGGTAGTCGATGAGATTGAGCACAAGGAGAAAGCGATGCCACGTGGCTTGTGGTATGGGTTTGGTGCGCAGATAGTCGTCCATTCCGGCAGCATCTGTCTTCAACAGAAACTTCATCAGAAGCTCCATGGGAGAAAACATCATGACAAGTGGAACGATGATAATCTCCATTCCACCCCTCGTGAAGAGCTTACCCAGCTCGCCTCCTGCCTGCCAATAGCCTGCACCCATACCTACAATGATGCACAGCACCATGTAGATGAAGATGCCCATGCGCTTCCAATCAAACGTTCTTTGCTTCTGTATCCACCACAGTTTGAGAAGAATTTTCAGCATATATGATAGCTTTTAATGTTTCAATATCGTGTACTTTCTACATTCCTCTTGCCTTCAAGAGTGCCGAAGTGTCGGGAGATTTCAGACCGGTGAAGTCAGTAAAGGTCTGCATAAGGTCTTTGGTATTGCCTTTACTGAGTACTTTGTCGCGGAAATCCTGGCCTACTTCGGGCTTCAGAGCACCGCGTTGAGCGAAGCAAGAGGCTATGTTGTCGGCCAAAACTTCAGTCCAAAGGTAGCTGTAATAGCCCGCGGCATAGCCTCCTCCCCATACATGATTGAAGTAGGATGTGGCATAACGTGGCGGAATCTGTGTGTCCAAAAGACCTACTTCCTTAAGAGCTTGCTGCTCGAAAGCTGCAGCTTTGTCGGCTGTTGGTATGTCCTTGGAGGATAACATCGCCCAAGCCATGTCGATACATGTGGCACCAAGGTTCTCACCTAAGGCGTAAGCAGGTTGGAAATTGATGCTGCTGAGCATCTTTTCCTTGAGTTCTTCGGGCATCGGTGCACCCGTTTCGGTGTGTCGTGCATAGTGGTTGAAGATCTCCGGAATGATGGCAAAGCTCTCATTAAACTGTGAAGGCATCTCTACAAAGTCGCGGGCAACGGCGGTTCCACTAAGAGAATTATACTCGCAATCCGACAGAATACCGTGCAAGGCATGTCCAAACTCATGGAACATTGTCGTTACTTCGTCCCATGTCAGGAGTGTAGGTTGGCCCTCGGGTGCCTTGGCATAGTTGCACACATTATAGATAATAGGCTGCTGTTTACGGTATTTGCTCTGCTTGGCAAAGCTGCTCATCCACGCACCTCCACGTTTGGTTGGGCGGCGGAAGTAGTCACAATACCACAGTGCGAGTGGCTTTCCGTCCTTGTCAATGACTTCATACACGCGCATATCCTTATGATATGTCGGTACGTCCCAAGCCCTTTTGAAAGTCAATCCGTAGGCTCTTTGGGCAGCATAAAACACACCCTTGATGAGCACACTGTCGATATTGAAGTAAGGTTTGACGTCATCTTCGGAGAAATTATACTTGGCTTTCTTCATCTTTGCCGAGTAGTAGAAGCGGTCGTAGGGTTGAAGTTTGAAGTCGTTTCCTTCGATTTTGCGGGCAAACTTTTCGATTTCGCGGGTCTCTTCCTTTGCTTTTGGCTTGTAAGAAGCGATGAGTTGTTTCAAAAAGGCATACACATTCTCCGGTGTTTTAGCCATGGTGTTCTCCAAAGAATAGGCAGCATAGTTCTTATACCCCATGAGTTCGGCTTTCTCTGCGCGCAACTTTGCCATCTCAACTACGATAGGATAGGTGTTGAAACCACCTGTTCCGTCGCTTCTATGCACTGAAGCTTCGAACACGCGACGGCGTAAATCGCGGTTATCAAGATGAGTAAGAATGGCTTGTTGTGTGGTGTTGACAATCACTATGCAATAAGGAGCCTTACCACCACGGCTTACTGCATCCTTCTTGCATTGGGCAATATCGGCCTCACTCAGTCCTTTCAGCTCGTCTTTACTGTTCACCCACACTGCAGCCTGATTGGTTGCATCGGTCAACAGGGTGCCCCATTGCTGCTGTAGTTCGGCAATTCGTCTGTTGATTTGCTCCATCCGCGCTTTCTTCTCGGCTGAAAGAAGAGCGCCGGAGCGTACAAACTGCTTGTAGGTCTCGTCTAAAAGCTTGAGATCTTCACCTTTCAGCGTGTTTCGTTCGTGGTCATAGACATACTTGATGCGGGCAAATAGTTTCTCATTAAAGGTTATCTTGTTTTGCCAGTCGGTTAAAACGGGCGTGATTTCTTTCTCTGTCTGGGCTATGATTGGCGTTTTGTGAGCACTTGTCAAGCAATAGAATACGCTTAAAACGCGGTCAAGCATCACGCCACTTCGCTCATAAGCTTGGATTGTATTGGCGAAAGTGGGAGTTTCCTCGTTGTTGACGATGTGATTGATAAAGTCGCGTTGATCATGAATAGCCTTATACAAGGCCGGCTTATAGTCGGTTTCTGAAATACAACTGAAGTCAGGTGCCGTAAAAGGCAGTGCGCTATAGATGAGCAACGGATTGCGTCTTTTGTCTTCGTGAGCCTGTTGTGCCGAGGCTGAAAGCGCCACGGTAGAGGCTAAACCGGCTGCCAATAGCGAGCGCTTAAGGGTTGCATGGAGTTTCTTCATCGTTTTATTCGTTTGGTTTTCAATTCATATTGTCGGCTACAAAAATAGCGATTTTAATTCATAATGCATCATTTATGATGTATAATTTACTGTGTTCAGTGAGGCGTTGCATGTGGCGTTTCATCACCAATTCAGTCTTGGAGACAGTCAAAGAAAATGAATAGGTTGGATGAAGAACTTGAAGTTTAAGCGTGATATTGTAATAAAAATTGGCTAAAAAAACGCTCGTTGAAAGTTGACCTTTTAGAAAATAAAGAACGTTTTCTTAGTCGTTTTTTGCCCATTTCATCGTAGTTATTTCCTTTCCTCTTTGGGTTTGTTGTGCAATATGCGTCATTTCGCATTGCGTTTTGGTGCAGATGGCATGCTGATATGCTGCAGATTACGTGATGAAATGACTCAAATCAGCGGTTAAAAAGCGTCATGTCAGCTTGCTTTCTGCCTGAAAAGGGACGAAATATCCATGTTCTTTTTCTTAATAGCTTGATAGTCAACAGATTGCTTGGAGACCTCAAAACTCGCGTATTTACGACCTGATCACTTTTATTTTTCAGTGAGGCGCTTCCTGAAAGGGGTATTGTAAAGGATTTTACTCATTGGAAGTGGTGGGGAAAGTCATTGCAGATGAGGCCACGAAACATAGGAAAGCACGGTGCATGCTTCCCTGTATTCTGTGTTGTAAGCTATCCGGGAAAGATAGTTTTCGTGGCTTTATGTTCGATGAAATCGGTTTAATGATGAATAAATCGATAGTATTCACAGGCGGCAAGGAGAAAGGCTCCGACGCCGAAGTTGGCTTCGGAATGGGCATCAACTACCTGTCCCGGGATTGCTTTCTCCCCGATAGGCTGCACATAGCCCACGCGACCATCGGGCTGAAGAGCCTTTGTGTTCAGATAGTTCCAGGCGCGATGAACGGTCTTTTCATACGATTTCATCGGGAGAATACCGTTGTTTATGCCCCAGAGCAGACCGTAGGTGAAGAATGCCGTGCCGCTCGTTTCAGGCCCAGGAGCCTGTTGTGGATCCATCATCGAGCGTGTCCAATAGCCGCCGCGCTGCTGCAATTTGGCCACAGCTTTGGCCAAACGGCGGTATTTCTCAACAAAGAACGTGTAGTGACGATAGTCTTTCGGCATGTCTTGCAGCACCTTGGCAAGCCCTGCCAGCACCCAACCGTTGCCCCTTGCCCAGAAGTCTTTGCGCCCGCGAAGCGTCTTGTGTTTCGGATAAACATATTTACCATCGCGGAAATAAAGCCCTGTTTCCTTGTCAAGCATAATGCTGTCGGCATAGCTGATGCAGCTGTAGAGCTTGTCAAGATACTTTTCCTGACCCGTCATTTTCGCAAATCAGTACGGCAGTTAGCCAGTTCGAACAAATCCATGGCGTCCAGTTCATGCGACTATGTTTCCACCAATAGTTGGTTTTCAGGGCTGGTTGAAGCAGCCGTCTGCGGATTTCTTGGTCGAGTTTCTGCTGCATGTCATGGCCTAAAGCATCGTTTAACATGTAGCGTATCCATGCTACCAAACCTGCTGTTTCAGCATTGAAAAGGTCTACGGTTTGGTCTTTTTGCTTTGGTTGGGCTGGGCCATAGTGAGCGGGAATGCCCTACCAAGGTTCGGCAAGCTGGTTGTCTAATCCTGCTTTGAGGTCGGGTATGAATCGTCCTTTGCCTTCTATAATCTCGGCCATAGCTACGGCTGCGAGTTGAGTTCGTTTCTGAAAGCAAAGCTGTTCGTAATGCGTTCGATTACCATTGCGTCTGAATTCACCAAAGATAGAGTCGGGAATTGTAGCCCAAGGTTGGCCGATATACTGTGCACCATAGGAGATATAACTCTGTCGCATGGCTGCGGGAACGGAGTCTCTCCAGTAGGTTGAGGTTGCGCGAGGCATTGTAAGCTGTGCATGTGTCAGTGCACATGTTAGCCAGAACCAGGCAAATAGTATGTTTTTAGGTTTTATCATTGTAGGTTGTTTTAGGTTTGTAGTAGATGAAGGTGTGGGATGTGATAGCCCAATCTTGAGAGATAAGTAGAAAAATCTTTATGTGAATAGGTGTTGTTTAAGCTTTAATTGGTTCCTTTTTATTTTAATCTTTACGTTTATAAACGGTTGTTGAGAAGTGTAATTAGCCCTTTATTAAGGCTTCCCCTCCATAGAAGGGGAAGCGAAAAGTCTTTATCTTCCAAGCCAAGCTTCAGGATTAAGTTTGGTTGTTTCTTTGCGCAATTGAAACTGAAGAATATTATCTGTGCCGACAGTGCCAAGTGCTTGACGTGTGCTTACTTTCTGCCCACGGCTTACACTGACTGAACGCAGATTGCAATACACAGAGATAAAGGCGCCATGACGCACCATAACTACCATGCTTCCGGCATATCCGAAGACTGCACTCACTTCTCCATCATAGATAGAGCGAGCCACACAACCTGGATTTCCCTTAATGTTGATGCCCTTATTATCAAGCGTCACGCCTTTCAAGCCCGATACATTGTACTGTCCGAAGTGGCTTACAATCTTGTAGTTGCCCGAGATTGGCATTGGCAGCCGACCGCGGTTGGCTTCAAAACCACCGCTAATCATGCGGTCTACAGTCGATAACCGTTCAGCAGCATCAGCCTCTTTCTTAGCTTCTGCAAGTTCTTGTTTCTGGCGTTCAGCCTCAACTTTAGCCTTACGTTCCGCTGCTTGGCGCTGTGCTTCGGCCTCCTTTGCAGCCTGTTCTGCCCGTTCCCGTTTCTCTGCAGCAGCTTTTGCAGTTGCTTCCGCAGCGGCTTTTTTCTTGGCTTCTGCAGCTGATTGCTGTGCAATTCGGGCTTCTTCTGCAGCTCGGGCAGCTGCTTCTGCTTCAGCTTTCAAGCGAGCTTCACGTTCTTTAGCCTCTGCTATACGACGTGCATTCTCGCGGGCTGCAGCCTCTGCAGCGGCTTTCTGGCGGGCTAATTCTGCAGCGCGGCGTTGTGCGGCGGCCTTAGCTGCAGCCTGACGTTTGGCTTCTGCAGCTGCACGTGCACGTGCCTTGGCCACTTCTTGAGCTACCAATCGGTCGATTTGTGCATTGAGGGCAGCGTCTTTCTGCTTTTGTTCTGTGATAATCTTCTGAATGGTTTTCTGCTGATTTTGCAGCGAAGCAACCATCTTTTTCTGTTCATTCTGCTGACCTTCAAGGGCTTCTTTCTCTTTCTTTCCTTGATAAAGAAGATTGCTCTTCTGCCCTTTCACCTGCTCTAATTGTTTGTGTTTTCCATCAACCTGAGCCTGTTTGTTCTTCACCATCTCTCCTTGTGCCTTCTGAAAGTCGGCATATTCGCGCACGAAACGTAGGCGACGGTACATCTGAGTGAAGTTGTTTGCTGAAAAGATAAACATCAATTTGTCTTGAACTGTGCGGTGATGAGCCATGTAGCGCATAGACTTGATGTACTTACTCTTGTGGTCTGCCAGTTGTTGTTCAAGTGTCTGGAGCTGTGCTTTGAGTATATCAATGTTGCCATTGATATGGTGAATGTCTTTCTCTATGCCGTTGATATTCTTCTGCCGCTCATCAATCTGACTGTTAAGAGTCAGCAGATTGTTGAGTCTTTCTTTTACATCAGCTTGGTTCTTGCGTAGAGCTTGCTCCTGTTCCTTTATCTTTTTCTGTATCTGTGAACGCTGTCCTTGCAGTCCGCGAATAGAAGCATTGGTATAGATTGCGGTCTTTTGGACAGTTTTACCCTTGGGCTTAACTGCCTTTTTTATTGTTTTTGCTTTCTTTTGTGTCTTTACATACTGCTTGTTCGGCGCTTTTTTTTGTGCCGAAATACTGAGTGTCAGCAGCAGGGTAAATAGGATGAATGCAATTCTTTTCATTTATAGCGTCATGATTTTAGCTAAGATGTCCTTGGTTTCTATCTTCTTATATTTACTTGAAACGGTAGAGTTGACCTCCCAGTTGTCTTTTGTTGTCACCTCATCCATGTCGAGAGTCACCTGAACAGTTTGTTTTTGACGAGTTGCCGTCGTAGTAAAAGTAAAGCTTTGCTTGGCAGGAAAGCTTTTCACTCCTACGGTCATGAAGTTGGAATAAAGCCAAGTGAGCGTGGAGTTACCATGTTGTTGACTACGATAAGATACGGTTGTCTGGCCTATTGTGCCGTTTTGTTTGTCGGCATTCCAAACGAAATCCATGTTCCCTTGATGCAGACTGACTGGTATTGTCGTGCCGGAAGATTGCAAATTGACATTAAATTGGCGCAGTGAAGACTCGTTCAGACGATCTTTCCCAGGCAGAAACAACTGGTTCCAGAACAGGGATTGCAGGCTGTAGAAATTCAGACCGTTGTTTTTCAAGAAGTCCAATTGTGAATAATCGGCCTTGATGTATTCCTTGTGCAGACGGTCGATGACGAGCACATAATCAGGAGTGAACTCCAAACGGCCCACTTCTGTGCCCAACAAAGGAATGAAAAGCTGAATGCGGATGACTTGGTTCTTGCGCATATGAAGTGCCCCTGACGTAGTGATATTCCTGTTGCCAACCTGCAAGTTGAACTTCATGTCGCCGACAATGTTAGTGGCATAAACAGCATTGTCAGCCACTTTCTGCATGAATGCAAGTTTTTGCAGTTCACTGTTACCGGTAGCTTTTGATGTCTTCATCGTCGTGTTGGAAGTTGTCGCTGTGGATCTTACTATATTTTTCTTTGTTCCACAGGCAGTGAGGAGCAGGGAAAATGCCAACAGGATGAGCCGGCTATACTTTGTTTTTGTTTTCATTTGCTATTTGATATATTTCTTTAAACGAATCTTTTTCTCAAGAATAGCAGTGTTTCCACTGCCGAGTTTTAGGGCCTTATGCCAATAGTATAGGGCTGTCTTTGTGTCGCCAAGCTGTGCATGGATATCCCCGGCGTGTTCTAAAATGACTGAATTCAGCACAGAATCAGTATCATTTTTGATAGCTTGGTCAACATATATCTTGGCCTCGGTAAATCTCTTTTGCATGAAAAGTATCCATGCATAAGTGTCAAGATAGGTGGCATTCTTGGGTTCAGCTTGTACCGTTTTGAAGCTCATTTGCTCGGCTTTCTTCAGGTCACCACCATTAATACTGAGGTAGTAAGCATAGTTGTTCATGCAATAGATGTTATCATTTTTATATTGCAAACAGCTGTCGTAAGCTGCATACGACTCCTTATAACGATTCTGTTTCTGCAGATAATCACCCATAATCGCATAGAGTTCAGCCACCATGTCCTTGTTGGTTTTATCGTTCACATGCATCATTCCTTTGCGTATGGTCTCAATAACAAGATTGGTTTTATCAAGCTGAATGTAAGCCATACTCATGAAATAATAAAAGCCCATTTCATCGGGATTGAAAGCCAACCCAGTATTGCAGAGGTCGATAATTCGTAGCCAGTCCTTCGATGCCCAAACGTCTTGCAACAGTTGAATTCGTGCTCCCTTATTGTCTGGGGCGATGTTAAGTAGATTGACAATCGCACTGTCGATAGCTACTGTCGGCATCTTCTTCAGCGACATATAAGCTACTTTCAGTTCAGCAATGGCAGCGTCCTTGGGAGATGTTTTCATGACCTCATCAAACATTTTCAACACTTTTATACTGTCACCACCACTTTGTTCATTGGTTTGAATGAACTGTCTAATCATGCTTTGCTTCATCTTAGAGTCGCTTTTATCACTCAATAAAATACGTTCCATGATGCTTTTTGCCTGCAGACTGTCTTGAGTTGCCATGTAATAATCATACATGGAAGCAAGGGCCATAGCGTTGTTTGGTTCTTCTTTCAGCACGCCTTGATAGAGTTCATAGGCTTCTTTCTTACGGTCGTTCTGCATGAGCCAGTTTCCTGTCATGACACGATAATTAGGGTCGTTAGGATAGGTGTCACAGAGCGTTTGAAGTGCTTTGTAAGCCTGTTTCCTGTCACCTTTGAGTTCATAAACGTGCACCTTTGACATCGTAAGGGCTTCACTGTTGCCGTCGTTCTGTTCAAGTCGGGCGAGTGTTCGCAGCATGTTGTCGTAGTCTTTCTGCTGGTTGTAGAGCTGAAGAAGCACTTGGAGCACATCAGTACGGTCGCTATGATGAGTTATTAAAGCTTCAAATACATCAATAGCTTTGGCATATTGTTGTGCATTGATGTAGTATTCGGCCAATCGTTCCTGATAGTCGTCGTTGTCGGGAGAGAGAGCACAGGCTTTCGTAAGATAGGAAATCGCTAATGTGTCATTCTTCTTGTCCGACTCAAATGGAGCAAGGAAATAATAAGCTTCGGCCGCATTAGGATTGAGTTCGATGCATTGTTTCAGCAGAGCATAGGCAGAATCATTCTTGTCGGCAGCTTCAGCGAGGATTGCATCAAGGAACATCGTGTTGTAACGCACGCTGTCTTCATAGCTCATCATAGACACATTGGCCGATGAAACCGTCTGTTTCTGTTTCTTATCACGTTTGGCAAACGATGGGAAAACTGCTGTTGCAGCCATCATAGTGATAGCCAAAGCAAATGGAATATGTTTGAAGTACTGTCTCAAAGCCGTGTTATATTGATTTTATTTCACTCCTGTGTGACCATAACCACCCGTACCACGCTCTGTATCATCAAGTGCTTCCACCACCTTAAATATGCCTTGCTCGTGGCGTGCAATAACCATTTGGGCAATGCGTTCACCGTCGTTGATGATGAAATCAGAGTCGGAAAAGTTCACGAGCAACACCATGAGTTCACCGCGGTAGTCGGCATCTATCGTTCCCGGAGTGTTGAGAACGGTGATGCCATGCTTCAAAGCAAGTCCGCTGCGAGGGCGAATCTGTGCTTCATACCCTACAGGAAGCGCTATATATAGACCTGTTGGAATAAGTCTGCGCTCCATGGGTTTCAGCGTGATTGGTGCTTCGATATTAGCCCGAAGATCCATGCCTGCACTCTGTGGTGTGGCATATTCAGGAAGGGGTTGATGTCCTTTGTTTACTACTTTAATATCCATTATTATTATTTATAAGGTACAAAAATACGCAATTCTATGCAGATAACTTCATTTTTCGGCTTAAAAAGACAGAAAATCCACTAATTTACACTATATTTGTCCCATGAACTGGCAACAACTTATAAGTAACAAGAGACTCGGTCAAGAGCATCGTCATGCTGAAAGACATGATGACCGATCAGAGTTCAAGCGTGATTATGACCGCTTAATCTATTCAGCTCCGTTCAGAAGACTACAGAACAAGACACAGGTTTTCCCTCTTCCAGGCAGTGTCTTCGTGCATAATCGACTGACACATAGCCTTGAAGTGTCAAGCCTTGGGCAGTCGTTGGGCAACGATGTCTGTACGCGTTTGAAGCAGAAGCATCCCGAATTGGCCAACACTTTGTTTGAGGAAATCGACACGATTGTTAGTGCAGCCTGCCTCGCTCACGATATGGGGAACCCTCCTTTCGGTCATTCGGGCGAGAAAGCCATACAGACTTTCTTCACAGAAGGGGAAGGGAAGCAGCTGAAATCGACGGTTTCATCGCAGTTTTGGGATGATATTACACATTTTGAAGGCAATGCCAATGCCTTCCGACTACTTACTCATCGTTTCTTCGGGCGACGTCAGGGAGGCTTTGTCATGACTTATTCGATGTTGGCAAGTATCGTGAAATATCCGTTCTCAAGCAGTTTGGCTGGCCGTCATGGAAAGTTTGGTTTCTTTCAGACAGAAGCCGAAGATTATCGCAAAATAGCCGATGAATTGGGCCTTATTTGCAAGTCTAAGCCAGGAGAACCATTGAAATACGCACGTCATCCGTTGGTTTATCTTGTGGAAGCTGCCGATGATATCTGCTATGAAATCATGGATATTGAAGATGCCCACAAACTGAAGATCCTGTCATTTGAAGAGACAACCCGTCTGTTGTTAGGCTTTTTTGATGAGGATATGCGTCGGGAAATCACAGAACGCATTCGTGAAGAGGGTGTGACTGATAACAATGAACAAATCGTTTACATGCGGGCAAGTGTCATTGGAAAACTTGAGAACGAGTGTGTCAGAACTTTTGTAGAGCACGAAGAAGAAATCCTTAACGGCACTTTTAACGGCAGTATCATAGATCATATCGCCCCGCTTCAGCGTGAAGCTTACCGTCGTTGTACCGAAATATCATATCAAAAGATTTATCATAGTAAGCCAGTGCTCGACATAGAACTCTCGGGTTACAAGATTATGGAGACACTGATGAGCGTGTTTGTCGAGGCTGCCGTCAATCCCAAGCGCTTTTATTCGCAGCAGCTTATCCGTCGGGTCAGCAGTCAGTATGACATTCACAGTGATGATGTAGAGACGCGTATCATGGCAGTTATTGATTATATCAGTGGCATGACCGATGTCTATGCATTGGATATTTATCAGAAAATAAAGGGCGTAGCATTACCTATTGTATAAGAATTGAAAAGGAAACGGGCAAGAAAGTCTTGGCTTTCTTGCCCGTTTCCCTCTCGATATGATGATTTTGTTTTTATCATTTCGGGAGTGTATAAAATAGAAGGTAACTTCCTTAATACATCACACCCATGCTTATTCCCACTTGATATTTGTGTAGTTTCTCGCCTTGATACTTCTTTGTTTCCAAGAGGTCACACCAGCCTTTAGCATAGCAATTGGTCTTGGTTTGCTTGATTTTCAAGGGCAAGTCGTAAGTGATATCGAAATGACCAAAGAAATAATTGAGTTCATAATACTTCATGTCAGGCTGTAACACCTGTTTTGCATAGTCGGTTTCACTGTTGTTCAGTGCGAGTTTATTACGTGTTGAGAAGCTGTAACCACCATTTATGTTTACGCTTATCCTGCCAACTTTTCCCCCAACTTCTAAGGCGGGATTAAGTCTCCCATATTGAAGTTCCGAGGTATAGAGCAGATATTTGTTACTTATCGCCTTGTAATCAATCATTGCTCCCATGTAGAACCAATCTAAAGGAACCGTATTTTCACTTATACGATAGTGCAAGCCAAGGTCTAAAACCTTTACTTGATAGCGCTTGTTGAAAGTCAGTTGGTTCTCATATTTATAGGAGTTGAGGCCTGTTGTAGGGTCATTTGTGATGACAAGTTGCTGACGGTATTCATCAGCATAGCCCTCTTCATACTGCGCTTTAAAGTCAATGCGGTGCGTAACACTGTTACTTGGAATTAAAGTTTGGCTCTTGATAGCGTAAATATAATTATAGTAATGCCCCGGACGGTACTTATATTGGCCAAGAACACTCTCACTTCCACGCTGCAAGCTGATGCTGTTCAGCGTTTTAGAGCCTTTTTCTGACTGCGTATATCCCCACGAAAGTTCTGCTCCGAAATTATGATTTACCCACTCACGCTGGTAATTATTGTAGCCGCCTACACTTCCGTTAGCATTCTCCATGCCTGTCATGAGGTAGTATTTCAGCGTTGCATCCTGTTGAACTGTAGTCAATCCGTCAATCTTTTCCTTGCGACGATGATACCAAGCTGCCAATCCAATGGCATGCTTCCCAACGTGATAAATGGCTGAAGGTGTAAGCTGATAATCGAGCATCTGTGCCCTTGAACGAGGGTCGCGTAGCCTGCTTAAGTCGCCAAGTGCATAGTCAAGGCGTGCTCCGAAGTTCCATTTTCCCAACTGACTTGTGCCGATTGCAGCCGTAAGATTAATGTTCTGATGGTCGTAGTGCCCTGCTATTGCAGAGCCTGCAAAGTAAGGATTGCTGTTGTATGGACGCATTACATCGGCCCATGCACGGTCTTTGGTGCGGCCGTTATTGAATTCAAAACTGCCATACCCATAGAATTGCTTTGATAATTTCTGATAGGTTTCAGTCTTAAACTGCAGATTATTTGTTGATGTTCCCTCTTGAATACGATGAAACTTCCCACCAGTGTAAGTATAACTGAAACCTGCAAAACCACGATTTTGCGTGCTGTCAATGCCTAATCCTGCAGCATTCTCGGTGTTATGCCATAGCAATTGGTTGTCAAGATGCTGATAAATGCCATGGTTCATCAAGTGGTTTTGCGCTTGTATGGCACACGGAAGGGCTGTCAAAATGAGTGATAGTAATAGGTTCTTATTCATCGTATTCATGGATTTTAATGGTTGTTGAGCGTTTGAAATCATTCAAGGAATTGTTGGTGTCCTGCAAGATGCGGTGTCCGTCTTTGCCTTTTCGCGTGGAAGTCTTGCGGTAAACCACTTCTCCGTTATAGCCATTGACGGCACCTATCGTGGTATATCCACCGTCAAGCTCATTGTAGAGATGCTTCGTTGCAATGTCTGCACCACCCGTTTTTGGGTTGTATTTCAATATCTCAACACCGTCAATGACATAGCGTTTGGGCACAGCTAACCAGAGAGAGCCTTTGGTTTTGCCATAGGAATAAATCTGATTGAACTTCTTTACGTCTTTATTGGTACGGAAAATCACTATTCCACAAGGGCCACTCTGTAAGAGGTTCATCTTCGATATGGCTGCAAACGAACTGAAACAAAGTTCCAGTGCCGGTGTGTCGGGATTGTTCTGCGTCTTTCCCTGCGCGTCTTTTGCTTCGTAGTCTGCCGTCAACAGATTTCGTTCCAAGGGTGCATTGACAGTGTGGTCAATAGCACTGTTGGTGATAACAAGGCTTTCTCCCGGTTTCAGTTCATGGGGTTTGTTGGTCGGAATGCGATAAACCTGCTTGCAAACCACAATGCTGTCGTTGAATTTCTCTTTCAGATTGTCAAGTGTATAAGCAGGAGTGGCATTGCTTTCCAACAGTCCAATGTAGAGCCCCGCCACGTCTATGGTCTTGTCACTCTGGTTATAGAGTTCAATAAACTGCCCTGCCAAGTAGTTCTTTCCCTTGTTATCTTTGCTGCCTGCATAGTAGACTTTGCTGATAACAAGCGATCGGTTGATAGCCAACGAAGTCGAAAGCGTGATGGTTTCCTGGCTTTTGATGAGCTGATTGTTGATGTTTCCCGACACAACAGCACCCTCGTTGACCACGTTGTCGCCTGTAAGTGCAGCGTACTCGGTAGGAGTCAGTTCCCATGAAGTAGAGAGTGTATAGACGTCGGGCACGAGATTGCTGAATGATGCCACGCCGTTTGCATCGGTTTTTGCCGTGAACTTATTGCCTGCCGCATTGAGAAGACTCACGGTCTTGCCTTCCAAACTGCTGCCGTTTGTAAACTCTTCTGGTGCTGTTACTTGCACTTTTGCCGATATTGCAGTCGCTTCATCGCTGTAATCTACGCAGGAAGCGAATGTCAATAAAAGTATCAGTATGTAGAATACTATTTTTATTCCTTCAAAAGGTATTCTTTTTTGCTTATTTCTATTTTCCATTTTATTCGGTTTTATCATTTATTTTATGCTTTAATAGCCTTGACTTGCTACTCCCCTCCCTTTTCGGGGAGGGGTTGGGGGAGAGGCTCTTACAAATTAAAATACAACTCCACGCCATAGCTGAAGCTGCTTGTGTTGCGCTGAACAAGCGTTGATGAGGTACTACTCTTTAAGTAAGGCTCATAGTACATCATGTTGTTCACATAGAGACTCAAGCCCCCGACCTTGCCCAATTCCTTGGTGAGGCGTCCCGAAAGGTTCCATGTTATCGGGTTTTTTACAGGCACAGCATCACTTGCCTTTATCGTCATATCCGATAGTTTGATGTGGCTAACAGCGGGTGCCGTGGCATAATAGTTTCCTTGCATGTCGAGATAACCGCTCATCATGTCGTTAGTGATTTCGTGATAAGCAAGATCTTTGGTGATAAAACCAATCGGATCTTTCGTTGCCGTGTAGTCAAAGCTGTAGTCATACCATATCGCCTGTGCCGTGAACGAAGCCACCATGCGCAGTTTCGGGATGTTTGTCACGAGGCGGAGTGTGTTGATAAAGCGTCGGTAAGTGTTCTTATCGAGTCCTGATGGATAGACAAGTTTATAAGGGGTCAGCCCATATGATGAGTAATCTGTGGGCAGATAAGACGGCGGAACACTTCGGGTGTAAAGGTTACTGCTCCATGTTTGTGTCTCAGAATAAGCTCCGCTGAAGAATATTGAGGTGTTGACAGGCTTGATTTCTCCTAAGTCAAAGTCGAATTCCAAGCCCTTGTTCACAGTCACATTGGTATTTCCTACTGTACCTGTTGTCATGAAAACCACATCCGTACGGGCCGGATCATTGGGATTAACAACAGTCGGTTTACCCATGTTTGCTGTCAATCCGTGTGTGAGGTCATAGAAATTACTCTTATAGATGACATAGTCTGTGAGTGCACTGAAGCCATTTGGTGTCTTGTCACGATAGGCCAGCAGACTTAGTTTGCGGTTCCCGGGCAGCTTAAAGTCAAGGCCAAACTCAATCTTTGTGGTCGTAGCATTCTTCAATCCCTTGCTGTAAGCCACCTCTACTACCTGTGTATGATACATCAACAGCTGCCCGGCAGGGTTGTTCTGTGGCATATAATTCGCTGCAACTCGGTCGTCATACTTGCGGTCGGGATAGATATAATCAAGGCCTGGAGTCTTACTGTTCATGCCGATACCACCGCGGATGTCGAGCCATTTCGTGGCAGTGAACATCAAGTTGAGGCGTGGTGACAGTGCCGTTGTCGCTACATTGGAGAACGGTTGCTGGCTTGTAAAGCGCAGACCGAAGTTGGCACGGAATTGATTTACCTTGTTGAACTGCCATGAAAAGTTGTCTTCGGCATAGGCAGATAGCTGATGAAGCGCGGGAATGTCTGAGAACGCACGGGGTCGCCCGTTGCTGTTCGGACTGTAAGGACGTGTTTCATCGGCGTTGTAATAACCGCGACCACTGTTCCAACTCAGTCTGTATTCAGCGCCAATCTTGAAACTTTGACGTGTTTTCCCTGTCTTGAAGTAGAAGCTGTCGTTGATTTTTGCAAAGAGATTTGCAGGTCGGCTCTCCGTGATACCCGTTGCCAAATAGCTTGATGTGGCCCAAGGAACATTGTGATAGCCTGTCTTCCGCGCAGTGATAATCGGCAGAAGTCCCGAACTTACAGGTACGATTTTACTGTTTCGTGTGTCGAGTTTCGATGCCGTTACACCGAAAGTATATGCCAATGTGCGCATCAATGGCATGTTAAAACTGATGCGTCCGTTGTGTGTCAGATTGAAAGTATAGTTCTTACTGCTGTTTTCTGTGCCGTCATTAACGGCATCTGGGTCTTTACCATTCCAGTCGTTAGCGTAGAACAAGCGTAGTTTCGTATCCGTATGCCACTTCTTGTTGATGTCCAATCCATAGCCCATGTTCAGCGTATAGCGGCCATATGAGCGTGTCTTCTGGCGTGGGTCGCCCCATGCTTTGGCATAATCGAAGTTGAAATTGAATATGCCTGCATGTTGCAAATTGAAGCCTTTGCCAAGCGAATAGTTCTGCAGTTCGGGGTTAATCTTGCCCTTGAGCTGCCATGGTGTGACGCCCACTTTGGAATGAACAATGACAAGTCCGCTCGTGAGGTCTCCGTATTCAGCCGATGGAATGCCGCGTACAACCTCGACATTATCAATGTTGTCAGCACTGATTTGGCGCAGGTCGGTGCCTGTGAATGCCGTACTTGAGAAGCCACCTTGCGTCAGTGTGGCATTGTTCGACATGGGCATTCCGTCAACAACGATGCTCGAACCGAAGGCACTTGTATTGTTGTTGACCAATGTTCTCAATTGAAGATTGCTCTGTTGGGTCAAATCTGTGTTGCCCATTTTCATTCCGGGAATGAGTTGCATGACGTCGGCGAGCGATGAAGCCTGTAGGTGATCGATGGCTTGTCGATTGATAACGCTTGTCGTCGAGGCTCCCGATGACTTGCGTTGTGCTGTTACTATCACCTCTTTCAAAGCCAAAGAGGTAGGTGTCATGACGATTTTGAGGTTCTGATTACCATTGACATCAAGCATGGTTTGATATTTCTCAAATCCCACATAGCTTATTTCCAACGTGTATTTTCCTTGTGGAATGTTTGTGAAAGAAGCTTTTCCATCGATGTTTGTCACGGTGAAAGCGCCTAACGGATTGAGGTTACAGCTGGCCATCATGATGCTTTCTGCCGTCCCTTTCTCGGTCACGGTGAAGTTTATCGTATATCCTTTCGCATCGGTTTTGGATTGTGCAGATGCCGTTGTTGCAAGCAGAAGGCCGAACAACAGCATGGCGAATGCAATGCCTTTCTTCATGTTTCCTGATTTTATTTAATTTCAAAAGCTTTGTTAAATACCTGTTCTCTGCGTGCAAAGTTATTAAAATATTGTTAACGTTACAATACCGAAGCGTAGGTATTTTATGATATATTATGAGAAAAGTTGAATGTGGAAAGTATGGAATGTGTAGTTTGGAATGTGGGATGAAGCATGAAAGCTTAGAGATTGTCGGCATAAGATAAAATACTTATAAATCGTACTTGTAATGCCTCCCCTCCTTGGAGGAGTCGGGGGAGGCTTCTTGTCAATTCCTTTTACAATTGCTCTCAAATGCTTCGCGTATTCAAAACGAAACACACTCTCGCTCCAAATACGCGCCGTTTTCAAGCACTTTGCAACTCTTTAATAATCAACAGATTGTGAATTCAGAGGCAAATAACGACTTAAAATCACGCTGAAAAACCTTGTAACTTGCATCAAATCATCGTGCATTATGCCCCATTTCATCGCGCATTCTGATGCAAATGGCTGCGCAATCTGCGTCAAGTTACATGCTTATCTGCATCAGAATTCATCATGAGGGCTGCGAAATCAAGAAATATTCTCTGTTTTCTCGTTTCTTTTTTTCTAAAAGGTGGAGTCTTGAAGTGTTAAAAACAGGGTGGTTTTCTTTACAAAAAGAGGGATACATCTATTGTGACTTGTGCCCTCCAACTTGTCATGTTCTCCTCAGATGATAGGCTCCTCATGATGATGCACGAAGCATCATGTATGACGAATTCATAGAACAGGTTTCGTAAATCAAGCCCATTGACTTTTCCCAATACGGCGAAAAGCTTTAGAATTCAACATAAGGGCGCAGACGTTCTATGGTCTCTGGCGTGAAACTTTTCAGTAATCTGAGGTCGTCAAGGCTTTTCAATGGGCCTCTTAAACGACGGTAATCCACGATGTCACGCGCCTGATAGAAGCCGATATAAGGGTGATGTCGCAACTGGGCAAGCGTCAGTCGGTTTACATTCAGCTTTGTAATATGGGCGCGATTAACGGTGAAATACTTTAGTGCTGCAGTCGGGAAGCCATCTATTTCCATGAGTTGTCGGGTGTCGGCAAAGCCTCCGAGTCGCTTGTTATAATTCAAAATCTGCCGTGCATAGTAAGGCCCTATGCCGGGAACATGCTGCAATTGCGTGGTGTCGGCAGTGTTGAGGTCGAGTGTTTCGCCTTCTTTCATCTTGGGAGTATAGTGTGCTACGATACTGTCATGACGGACTTTGCGCTCTTGAGCTTCGGGTAATAGGGCTGCAGGGAGGTAAGCTTGGCCGATGCGGATATAGGGTTTGAGTTGCAAGTAACGCTGTTGGGTGAGTCCATATAGGCGTGCAAAGTCGGCAGGATGACGATAGATGCCACCTTTTGCGCGGTATTTGTAGATGTTTCTCACCTGCCATGGCTGCAGTCCGAGACGCAGAAAAGTGGTGCTGTCGGCCGTGTTGGGGTCGAAAGGAAACAGTTCAGCCACTCTTTCTTCTGTTTTATAATAAGGGGAGGGCTTGTTCCCTGCAGCCTTGTTACTTGTAGATTGGGCTGTTTCTTGGTAGCCTTCGCCCACTGAAATCTCATCATTGCCGAGGAAAAACAAGGCGGTGAGAGAGGCAACAGCTATCACCAACAGGACAAGGATGACGTTGCGGTCGGATTTGTTGTAATAGAAGAAATCATGGAATTTCATGGGTGTGAGATGATTTTTAGCTGTTAGAGGAACTCTCCTCTGTTGTTCCACAGGCGATTAAATCACATGGAATTGATGCAGCACTATGGCGAGAATGCACAGTGGACAGACGAAGCGCATGGCGAAGATGAACAGCGTATAGAAACTATAACGCAGCGTTCCCCAGTTTGAAAGTTCGTCTTTCACAATCTGTTTCGGTACGAACCAGCCCACGAAAAGACACATCAGCATGCCGCATAACGGCAGCATCAGTTGGCCGGTAACAAAGTCAAAGAGGTCGAAAAGGTCCATTCCAAAGATTGACATGTGGGCTTTCTGCCCGATAGATACCGAACAAACGGCACCAATAAGACCGCAGGAAAGGGTCACAATCCATGCTCCTGCCTTGCGAGAGATGTGCATTTCCTCGTAGAAGAAAGCTGTGTTGACCTCGTGGAGGGATATTAAAGAGGTCAATGCAGCTAAGGAAAGCAGTGCATAGAACATCAAAGAGACTATCCAACCAATGAGAGGAACACTTGAAAAGGCTTGATTGAAGACGTTGGGAAGCGTGATAAAGATGAGCGAAGGGCCGCTGTCAGGACTTATTCCGACAGAGAATGCAGCAGGAAATATCATCAATCCCGCCAAGATTGCTACTAAAAGATCTATCAATCCGATTTGAATGGCAGAAGTTTTGATATTGGTATGTCGGCTGAAATAGCTGGCGTAGGTACACAAACAGCCCATACCGATGCTCATAGAATAGAAACATTGGCCCAAAGCTCCAAGGAAAACGTCGCCCGTTACCTTTGAGAAGTCGGGCTTCAAAAGGAAGTCTATGCCCTTGGATGCACCGGGAAGCAGGCAGGCGGCTACCACAATGACAAGTAAGAGGATGAAGAGTGTGGGCATCATCAGCTTGGATGCCTTCTCAATACCATTGCGGACACCATGCACAATGATGAAATGTGTGGCTGCAAAGATAGCGATTGTCCAGAAGACCGGACGTATAGGATCATTGGAAAATGCTGTGAAATAATCGGTAATGAAAGCAGGGTCACCTTTCAATTCGCCCATAATGGAGGCGTAAATATAGTTGAGACACCACCCTGAAACGACTGCGTAATAGCCTGTAATCAAGAAACCTGTGAGCACTTCTAAATAGCCCACCCACTTCCATGTGCTTCCTTTTGCAAGGCGGGTATAGGCTCTTGCCGTGTTGGAAGCACCGTGGCGACCGATGATAAACTCGCTGATCATGCAGGGAATTCCCAACACTATGACGCATAATATATAGATGAATATGAAAGCAGCTCCACCATTTTCACCTGCCATATAGGGGAAACGCCAGATGTTTCCAAGGCCAACGGCAGAACCGGCTGTGGCTAAAATGACGCCAATCTTACTTCCGAAGTTAACTCTTTCCTCTGACATTGTATCACTGTTTAGTTTGAAATCGGCGACAAAATTATATAAAACATTTCAATATTCGTATCAAACAGAAAGAAAACTTGCTGTTTTTCTTGTTATTTATTGATTTTAACGGGATGATTTTCTCACCTATTAATACTTGATGAAGCAAATCAGATTATCGGGTCAGAGCAAGTGAAGCGCGATACTTTTTTGGCAGTTTTGCAATGATGTTTTCATAAGATTGGGTGATGAGTTGCTTGATCAAGCCGTCGTCAAGCCGTTCGACGAAGAGGTCGCTCCAATGTTCTTTATTCATATGATAAGCCGGACGGATGGCATCATAGCGTTCTCTCAGTTCACGAGCCACATCGGGTTGCATGTTAACGGCAATGTTCGGCTCGTCTGTTTCGAGCCGGATGAGCACGAACCATTTGTCATGTATGCGGATGGAAAGCACGGTTTCGGTAAACAAATCCTCGGTAACTTCGGGGTGAAGTGACAGTGCGAATGTGCGTATTTCTTCGATGTTCATAGGCTTATCGGTATTCTTCGGGCAGCGTGTTACGCCATAATTTGAAGGGAAACTGCAGCATATGAGAGTTGTAGAAACGCTTGTCGCCTGTTACTTCCATACCGATGAAATCGGGTTTTTCGTAAGGTTCAGCCTCATTTTGCAGCTCCACTTCGGCCATAACGAGTCCATCGTTGTCGCCATGGAACTCATCTACTTCGAAAGTATGACAGCCACTCTTCACCAAATAGCGGTGTTTGTCGATGACACCACCCTTGCAAAGCGCCATAAGATGCTCTGCTTCATCGGGCGTTATCTCCTTTTCGAACTCATAACGTGACAGTCCATGGTTCGTAGAACGCCCCTTGATAGTAAGAAAAGCACGGTCATCGCGAAGCCGAATACGCACAGTTGCCCCTTCAGCGGGAATGTACCCCTGCTTGATATGCGTGCAGTTAAAGGCGGCATCTCTATAATTACCGCCCTTTTTCACAAGGAACTTGCGTTCTATTTCCAATCCGCTGCTCATTGCATGACTACCATAAAGACAAGGTATAAGACAGCAAGGATAATCAAACCGATAAAGATATAGTTGACAATACTCTTGCCTTCGGCTTCCTGTTTCTTTTGGTAGGCTTCATGCTTTGCCTTTCTCAATGCTTTGTTACTGCTCATAGTGTTGATCTTTTAGATTATTTATGATGTTTATTTCCTTATGCTTGATGTTCCTTTTCAGCATCAGTAGCGGCGAATTCCATGAGGTAAGCCTTGATGAAACCATCGAGTTTACCGTCCATGACAGCATCAACATCGGAAGTTTGGAAGCCTGTTCGATGGTCTTTTACACGGCGGTCATCGAATACATAGCTTCGAATTTGGCTGCCCCATTCAATCTTTTTCTTCCCCGCTTCTATCTTTGCTTGCTCTGCCTGCCTCTTCTTTAATGCACGATCATAGAGTTGTGACTTCAAAAGAAGCATCGCCTTAGCGCGGTTCTTGGGTTGATCGCGTGTCTCAGTATTCTCAATAAGGATCTCTTCATGCTCTCCGGTATCGGGGTCTTCGTATTGATAACGCAGGCGAACTCCCGATTCCACCTTGTTCACATTCTGTCCTCCTGCACCGCTTGAACGGAATGTATCCCAGCTCACTTTGGCCGGATCAACATACACTTCAATAGTATCGTCAACCAAAGGCGTAACGAATACGCTTGCAAAACTGGTCATTCGCTTGCCTTGAGCATTGTAGGGTGAGACCCTTACAAGACGATGAACTCCATTCTCACTCTTTAGATATCCGTAGGCATAATCGCCTCCTTCAATCGTCATCGTGACGCTTTTGATGCCGGCTTCATCGCCATCTTGAATGTCAGTTACTTTCACTGTATAGCCGTGAGACTCGCTCCAACGCTGATACATACGCATCAACATCTGTGCCCAGTCTTGGCTTTCAGTACCTCCCGCGCCTGAATTGATCTTTAAAACTGCATCCATGGAGTCCTCTTCCTGGCGCAACATGTTTTTCAATTCCAAGTCTTCAACGGCTTTGATAGCCTTTGCATAGTCGGCATCTACTTCCTCTTCAGAGACCATTTCGTCTTTATAGAAATCGAAAGCTAACTGCAGTTCATCGGTCAACTGACGGCAGGCATCATAGCCCTTGAGCCATTTCTCAATGCCTTTCACCTTTCTCATCTGCGCTTCGGCACGTTTGGGGTCATCCCAAAAGTCGGGTGCCTGTGTGCGCAACTGCTCTTCTTCAAATTCTATTTTCTTCTGGTCGATGCCGAGATATCTATGCAATGCGTCGGTACGCTCCGTGATATCTTTCAACTGGTCTGCTGTAATCATATTATTCTTCGTACATTTTATCGATATATTCACGGTAGTTTTTATAGATTACAGGACGTTTCATTTTCAGCGTATTTGTTAGTTCTCCGCTCTCCATTGAGAAGTGATGAGGCAGCAGTGTGAAGCATTTTATCTGCTCATAGACTGCAAGTTGCTGTTGCAAAGTCTCGATACGCTCTTTCATCATAGCATAGATTTCCTTGCTGTTGCATAGGTCTTCACGACTTGAGAACGGCACATCATGCTTGCGTGCCCAGTCTTCAAGCAGTCGGAATTCAGGCACAATGAGTGCTGAAACGTATTTTCTCTGATCGGCAATAACTGCAACTTGATCGATGAATTTATCCACTAAGAGCAGAGATTCCACCATCTGCGGGGCCACATACTTACCATTTGACGTCTTAAATAGGTCTTTGATACGCTCTTTTAAGAATAGTTCGCCGTCCTTAAGATAGCCTGCATCACCTGTGTGGAAGAAGCCGTCAGCATCAAAAGCCTCTGCATTCGCCTGGTCACGATGGTAATATCCCGGCGTAATCGTTGGGCCTTTGAGCAATACTTCATCGTTTTCTCCAATCTTTATCTGAATGCCTTCAATAGGTCTTCCCACAGAACCTATGGTGTAGGGTTCACCTAAATGGTCGCATGAAACCGTGGCCATGCTCTCTGTAAGGCCATAACCTACAATCATGTTTATGCCAATAGAATGGACGAATTCTTCCACTTCGGGTGACACATAGGCACCTGCGGTCGGGAAGATATGTGGATTTTCGAGTCCAATCTGTTTGCGAACAAGACTCAATACCGTTTTGTTGATGAGCTTATATTCAAGTTCAACGTGCAGCGGTACACGCTTTCCACGACTCAAGTATTCGATGTTTCGCTTCCTTCCAACGGCTAATGCGTGTTTGAAAAGCTTGTGTTGAACGGGATTAGCCTCGTCCATTTTCGACTTTACTGCAATATAAACCTTCTCCCAGAAGCGCGGAACAGCACTCATACTCGTTGGATGTGTCTCGCGCATGCTTTGTTGAATCTCCTTCGGATAGGTGTTGATAATCATCTGTGCGCCTTCAGTCAGGGCTAAATATGCCCATCCCCGCTCGAAAACATGCGTGAAAGGAAGGAAGTTTATGATGCGGTCTTTCTCGCCAAGAGGCACACATCTGTCATTGGCATCCATGGCTGAACGGTATTGGCCGTAGGTAAGGATGACGCCTTTACTGTCACCAGTCGTTCCACTGGTATAGAGAATGTTGCAGATATCGTTATCGTTGGCCTGTTCCCATAGCTTTTCAACCTCGCTCTGTCGCGGTAGTTTCTCTCCCAAAGCAATGAAATCTTCGAAGTAAAGTGCATTGGGATCGTGTGAACTTATGCGCACACTGGGGTCGAAAATGATGATACGTTCGAGCGAAGGACATAGGGGAAAGATGCGATGAGCCTTGTTGTACTGGTCTTGTTCGCCTACAAACAGGAAGCGAACCTGGGCATCATTGACCATATATTGTATCTGCTGTTCACTCGTCGTGGCATAGAAAGGAATTGAAACTACGCGTACTCCGTATGCACCAAAGTCTGTATAGAGGTATTGAATGCAGTTCTGTGAGAAGACAGCTATGTTCTCTTGCGGTTTGGCACCAAGGTTCAAGAGTGCGTTGCTGACCTGCTTTACACGCAAGGAAAACTGATTCCATGAAATCGTCTTCCACTCAAGACTGCCGAACTTGCGAAAGGTGAGCACGTCACGCTCGCCATATTTCTCGGCCTGCTTATGAATTAATACCGAAAGATGACATTTTGTTTGCATAGCTTTTTCTTTATAGATAGTTGCAAAGATAGTGGAAATGGGCGAAACTGCAAAGGAAAACAAGAACTGATTTTCTGTTTGAATTCATTTTCAGACAATTCACTTCTGCTTGTTTTCTTCTCTTTTTTACAGAATATCATAGTTGTCTTATATCCTCTCCCAACAATACTTCCGCTGCTGATTACAGGCAAAGGCGTATATGTCTGGAAGGAAAGTTGAGTGGTGGTTCATGTTTATTGGGGCATGAAGTCTTGGTTAAAGTTGATGTCTTTAGCTCAAGTAGAGAGCAACTAAAGGCTATAAAGGAATATGTTTGAAAGGGCCATGATAGCCTCTTGCCCGTAATTCTTGCTCCAGACGAACACGTTCTAATCTGGCATTATGTTTGATAGTAAAGATTGCTGAGCCTCCATTTGCCAGTTTTATAAAGAAACTATAGGCTCCCCAGGAACGCCACATCACCCGATATTTGATTTCAACGATGTCGGCAATGGGTATGACTTTATGACTGGAGTGGCTGTGGGGACATAGATAACCGGGTTCAGTATGGAACTCTTTAGGATAAGAATTGCCCCTGAGAAATGTTCTTAACAACAATACAAATATAATGTATATGATGACGAAAATGCCCAATAGAAAAAGAATTGATTGCATGCGAAACATGATTTTTTATCTTTATAGGTGGTGAGTGATATTATGTTTGTTTATCTTTTACAGTTCTAACATTCAAGAGTTTCGCTGCATGGACTCAAAAGGGCCCTCATATCCAATTTCTCTTAGCTCTTTTTGAAGTCGTAATCGCTCTGAAAATGCGTGATAACGGAAGATAAAATGAACTACTCCTCCATTCGAAGTCGTGACAAAAAACCTATAAGAACCGCCTGTACGTGGGAGCAACTCAAACTTAATGTCAGTGATATCGGCAATCAGAATCGGTGGAATCTTCAGGATAGAATGTGGACAAAGATAGCCGTGTGTAATGTGGAACTCTCCGTATTTACGGCTCAGTAGACGCCGATAGATGATGAATGAACTGATGCCCACAATGATACTACAGACCAAAATCTCTTTGGTGTAATCGAATAGAATTGTGTATGGATGCATTTCTTTTGTCTCAAATATAAATTAACTGTCGCCTACTACATATATTCAATAGGCCCATCATATCCCTGTACTCTTAATTCTCGCTCCAAACGGTCGCGTTGTGAACTGAAATTATGACTGATAGTGAAGGTTGTTTTCCCTCCATTTGCCATCTTGATAAAGAATATATAGGAGTTCCAAGAACGTATAGAGCTAGTGTACTTGATTTCAACAATGTCGCCAATTGGTATGGGTGGATGACCAAAGAATGTGTGGGGACAAAGAAATCCAGGCTCAGTATGGAACTCATCTTTCCATGTCTTCATCAGATAAACAATTCTCCAGACGAGAATAGTAACAATGAAGGCAAATAAAAGTATGACTATTGACACAAGAAACACTAAGTAATAATCCATGAGCCTATACGTGTTGTGTAAACAAAGTTGTTGAAGTTACGATTTGTTTGCTTTATTTCCTGCGGATATTCCATACCGGAGTTTCTCCTCCACCGACAAGAACATCGATGTTTGCACCATGCTTTTTCTCGATAACATCCCATGCCCGAAGCTGTATGAACTGTGCGGGAGAGAGATTAAGCTCGGTCATATAGGCTTTGTCGGCAACGGCTTTGTTGCGTTCGGCCTTAGCTCTTGCCAGCTCCATCTCGGCCCGTTTCTCCTGAGTTTGCTTGGCCTGAATGCTTGCAGCGGTCTTGTTCATCTCCTCTAACTGCTCTTTATTGGGCATCACTCGGTCGGTAATGACCTGCTGGATGTCTATGGGGAAGTTGGCTTTTCGCGAAAGTGAAGCCACATACTGACGCATAGACTGCTTGATTTTGTTGTCGAAAGCAGACAGAACCTCGCGATTACTCATCAGATCGAAAGGCGAACAGGACGACACATACTCACGAACTTTGTTGCGGAAGTAAGGTTCTATGAAGTTCTCGAACCATTCTTCACCGTAGTTTCTCAGCAGAGAAGGCGTCTGACCTTTCCTTACTTGGATAATCATATACATGTTGACATCAAGCGGAGTGTTATCATTTGAGAGCAGATCATCAAACTGAAACTGCTTCTTCTGGGGCAGAATATTGAAGTAAACAGCCGTAGTGGTGGGAGCAATCAGCGTGATAGAGTTCACAGGTTCATCGTCCACACGCGTATTGCCAAAGAAAATGGGCTTCATTTTCAATGCAGCTTCCTCATCATAAGAGGGGTTTACAAACTTGAAGAAGATTAAGCATGCGGCACAGACAGCAATGACTGCAGCCACGATGAACCACAGTTTCTGACCGAAGTTGACGTTGAGTAAGTTGTTTTCTGTAGCGTTCAATTTGCGCTGATTGTAGTTGTTGGTGGGCATATTCATGTCAATTTGTTTAATATTCTTGTGGTTTTTATCTTTATTTATGCTGCTTTTTCATCTGCATCTTATCTGCAAATATAGAGTTTTTCATGTGAATATGCAAGATTTTTCTTTTTTCTTTATGTTTTCCCTTCCCTCTTTTTGCAAGGTAAGAACAGGGGAAGCGCAAAATAGGTTAATTCTTTTCAAAGATATTTACAATTGCTTTTCCATAGCTTGCGAATTCAGAAAAAGATTTATTGTGGTTCAAAATACGCGAGTTTTGAGGGTGTTTTGCAAGGTGTTGGATATCAAGATGTTAGCTCTCTTGATTGAAATGAATGCGCTTTTTGATGTCAAAGTATGTTGTCATTTGCATCAAATTACAATGTCATCTGCGTCAAAAGACGTAGTAATTCCATTCACTTTACGCAGTGAACTAAGGCAGTTTGCGCTGTAATGTGGCTGAAATGGCATGAGAAGAGGGTGAAAACGGGGGTGTCAAAGCAATAAAATGGCTTTGCATGAGTATGGAAAACGCGTTTTCATTTCTATTTGGTGGACTCCTGAAATGTTAAAAACTGATGGTTTTTATTTACAGAGAAGCAGGCTTTTCATAGGCCTATGGTTTCGGCTTGATGTGTGAATAGGAGACTGTTCTTGGCGGTTTAGCGATCTATTCTGCCCCCTTGGGCGCTCATGTTGGCAATGATTTCAGCCTCACTTGCAAGGTTCTGGTCGCCGATAATGGTGTTTTTCAAGGCCGAAGCTGACAGGGCAAAGTCGAGACAATGCTGGTCGTCGTCGGGCCATTTCATGCGGGCATGGATGAAACCGGCCACGAATGCGTCGCCACATCCCATGGGGTCAACTACCGGGTTGATGTCGTAGATGCGGGTTGTATAGAGTTTTCCTTCGGCAAAGAGCACTCCGGTAAGGGTGTGATGCGTTGAAGCTATCTGGTTGCGGAGGGCTATCAGCATGCGTTTGCAATGCGGGAACTGGCGTTGCAACTGATGAAAATAGTCGAGATAAGCTGCCTTATCAATCTGATAAGAGGCATCTTCAGCCTCGAAAGGAATATGTTTCAGTCCGCTTCCTACCTCCCATTCGTTCTGATCTCCAAAGATAAATGAACTGTATTCCATGAGTCTGTGCAGCGTCTTCGGTGCATCTGCCCCGGGATATCGCCACAGATTCTTGCGGTAGTTGATGTCGCAAGTGATTTCAACTCCCATGCTCTTGGCCAATTCCAAGGCATCGAAAGTGGTGTTGAGTGCGTCTTGACTCATCGCACATGTAATGCCCGAACAATGAAACAAAACGGCATCTTGAAAGATAGGTTCCCACTGGATGTCGCCGTGTTTGAGCGTATAGAAGGAACTGTTTTCGCGATCATACACCACCATTGAATTGCGCATGGCCGCTGCCGACTCGAAGAAATAGCTGCCAAGTCGGTCACCTCCCAGCACAACATGCTTCACATCAAGTCCGAACTCACGGAGATGCATCAGCGAAGCATGCCCTATGGCGTTGTCGGGAACGCGGGTAACATACTCCACTTGGTCGCCCATGACCGCTAAAGAAACGGCAACATTCGCCTCTGAACCGCCGAAATCGCCATTGAAAACATGTCCCTGGGGCAGTCGGAAGTGGTTTTCTTTCGACAGACGGAAAAGGATTTCTCCGAAAGTTACTATCTTCTTGTTCATTGGATTGCTGTATTTTACATGTACATTACGGTCTGGGGACGGCCTGTTCTGCAGGATGAAAGGAAAGGTCCCCTCCTCAAACAGGAGAGGACTTTACGCATATGGTTACGTTATAAAGGCTCTGTTTACTTGACTTTCTCAACGAGTTCTTTCGTATCTCGGGCGATCACGATTTCCTCATCCGTAGGAACGACAACGACTTTCACCTTACTTTCGGGTGTAGAGATAATGGCCTCTTCGCCTCGAATGGTGGCATTCTTGGCCACATCAATCTTGATTCCAAGGAATTCAAGACCTTCACAAGCCTTTTCTCTCGTGCCGGTTTGGTTCTCACCAACGCCTGCTGTGAAGACAATAGCATCCACTCCACCGAGTGCAGCAGCATAAGCGCCGATGTATTTCTTTATGCGATAGTCATACATTTTCAGTGCCAATTGTGCGCGTTCGTTGCCTTCTGAGGCTGCATTCTCAATGTCGCGCATATCGCTTGAGATGCCCGTGATGCCGACAACACCGCTCTTTTTGTTGAGATAGTCAGCCATTTCCTGTGGCTTCTTGCCGAGTTTCTCCATCAGATAAGTAACTGCCGAGGGGTCAATATCACCGCAGCGAGTACCCATCATGAGGCCTGCAAGCGGAGTAAGTCCCATGGAAGTGTCGATGACTTTGCCGTTCAATACGGCTGCAACACTGGCACCATTGCCGATATGACAGGTGATAATCTTCGAGTTGTTGACCTCAAGACCGAGGATTTCACACACGCGTTTGGAGACATAACGATGACTTGTGCCGTGGAAACCATAGCGACGCACGTGGTATTTCTCATAGAGTTCGTAGGGAACGGCATAGAGATAAGCATAGTCGGGCATGGTGCTGTGGAATGCATTGTCAAAGACACAAACCTGCGGAGTGGTAGGCATGAGGGCGTCAACTGCACGGATGCCCTTCAGATGTCCTGCGTTATGAACAGGTGCAAGGTCGCAAAGTTCTTCGATACCTTCCTCTACTTGCTTTGTAAGGATAACGCTTTTGTTAAACTTGTCACCGCCCTGCACGATGCGATGTCCTACGGCATCAATCTCGTCAAGGCTCTTGATAGCACCGAATTCGGGGTCGAGCAGGCACTGGAATACCAAAGCAACGCCCTCCTTATGCGTGGGGAGGTCGGCCATGATCTGTTTCTTCTCACCGTTTGGTAACTTCACTTTGATGAACGCATTGTCTATTCCTATGCGCTCAACACCGCCTTGTGCCAATACAGACTCATCGTCCATATTGTAGAGTTTATACTTAATGGAACTGCTTCCGCAGTTTAATACTAATACTTTCATGATAATATTGTTGAATGATTAATGTTGAAATCCTCACTTCTCATTGCTCATTAGCTTTAGCATCTTGTGCTTGACAGGCGGTGATAGCTACCATATAGTAGATGTCATCGACAGAACAACCGCGACTAAGATCGTTGACAGGACGGGCAATTCCTTGGAGGATAGGGCCTATAGCGATAGCATCTCCGAGACGTTGAACAAGCTTATAACCGATGTTTCCTACTTCGAGGTTGGGCACAACGAGTACGTTTGCATGGCCTGCAATCTTACTGTCGGGTGCTTTCTTTGCCGCAACAGCTGGAACAAGGGCTGCATCGGCCTGGAGTTCTCCGTCAATCTGCAGTTCGGGAGCAAGCTCATGGGCCAATTTCGTGGCTTCAACCACCTTGTCAACTACTTCATGAGAGGCACTGCCTTTGGTCGAAAAACTCAGCATGGCCACGCGTGGTTCCGCAAAACCTGCTACGCTTTTGGCGGTCTCTGCAGTACAAACGGCAATCTGAGCTAACTGTCCTGCATCGGGAACGGGAGTCACTGCAACGTCTCCAATGACTACAACGCCATTCTCACCATATTCTTTTTGTTTCGTAATGAGCAACAGTCCACCACTCACACAGGTAATACCGGGAGCGCATTTGATAATCTGAAGCGCAGGACGGAGCGTGTCTCCGGTAGTACTCAAGGCTCCACTGATCTGTCCATCTGCCCCTTCTGTCTTGATAATCATACAGCCCAAGTAGAGGTTGTTCTTGGTAACTAACTCGCGAGCTTGCTCTATTGTCATGCCTTTCTTCTTACGAAGTTCGGCGAGTTTTTCGGCATATTCCTCACTCTTCGGATTGTTCTGAGGGTCGATAATCGTAGCCTTGTCGATGTTCTTAAGGTTCCACTGTGTGGCCAGTTCCTTGATATGGGTAGGATTACCAATCAAGATGAGGTCAGCAATATCGTCAGACAATACTTTGTCAGCAGCCTTCAGAGTGCGCTCCTCCTCTGCTTCCGGGAGCACGATACGCTGCTTATGCGCCTTCGCACGTACAATAATTTGCTGTAATAAATCCATAGTTTACTGTATTTTCAATAGGTGTTTTGAGTTATTTCAATTCGTTAAATTGTCATTTCTACTTTGCAAAAATAGCAAAAATTATTGAAATAATGCGGGTTAGTAGGCTAAAAAACGCTAAAAGATCAGTCTATTTCGCTCGTAAGTATGCTTTCGAGTTCTTCTGCCGAGAGTCGAAGGTGGAACTGACCCCTAATGGCAACGCTGATACGTCCGGTCTCTTCGCTCACTACAATGGCTACAGCGTCGCTGTCTTGGCTGATACCCATGGCCGCACGATGACGCAAACCAAGTTCCTTGGGGATATCAAGGTTGTGGCTTACTGGCAGGATACAGCCCGCAGCTTTAATGCGTTTGCGGGATATTATCATTGCTCCGTCGTGCAAAGGAGAGTTTTTGAAGAAGATGTTTTCAATGAGACGCTGGTTGATGTTGGCATCAATGGTGTCTCCGGTTTCCACGATATCATCGAGTGGGGCACTGCGTTCGATGACGATCAATGCACCGACTTTTGCCTTCGCCATACTCATACAGGCCAATACAATGGGCATAATCATCTGGCGAGTAGCCTCGCGGTTCTTCTCATCCCGACGCTGGCCGAAGAACCTGCTGAACTGTTTGATGCGCTGATGTGCACCAAGAGAATAGAGAAAACGACGGATTTCTTCCTGAAAAAGCACAATCAAGGCTATGGCTCCCACGCCAACCAACTTGTCAAGAATAGAGCCTAAGAGTCGCATTTCAAGTACCTGGCTCACGAAAAGCCATACAAGAACAAACACCATCACACCGATAAAGATGTTGAGCGAGCGGCTCTCTTTCATTAAACGATAGAGATAATAGAGGATAAGAGCAACCAGAAAGATGTCGATTACATCTTTTATTCCGAAGTCAAAAGGCATCATATGAATGTTGAATGAGAAGTGTTGAATGTGGAATTATATGTAGTGTTTAATGTTGAATGACTGATGTTGAATTGTATCTAATTCATAATTCATAATGTGAATGAGGGGTTTGAATGTGGAATTATATTTTATATGGAGCATCGGTTAAGGCTTTTCAGCAACCGGGCCCGATTGAATGGCCGAGACAATCTGCACGGCTTCCACTGCTTCGCGCACATCATGAACGCGCAGAATGCCTGCACCTTTGAGCAAAGCGGCAGTGTTTAAGACGGTCGTTCCGTTCAAGGCTGTCGACGGATCGCCTCCCACGAGCTTGTAGATCATGGTCTTTCGTGAGATACCTACTAACAAGGGAAGATGCAAAGCGGCTAATTGTTCCATGCCATTGTATATCTCATAGTTCTGTTCAAGCGTCTTTCCGAAGCCGAAACCAGGGTCAAGGATGATGTCTTTTGCACCGCGGTCGCGCAGTTGTTGCACCTCATCAGCAAAGGCAATCATCATGTCGTGAAGATTGGATTTCACTGACATCAGTATGTAAGGCACCTTCAGTTCTCCCACCACATCAAACATATTCTCGGCTTCATGGATAGGCGTGTTGACGATACCAGTAATACCTCCCTCGCTCACATCATTGATGATATCGGCTCCCCAGTCTTCAATACAACGGCGGGCCACGGCAGGTCGGTAGGTGTCGACAGAGACAATGGCATCGGGTTGCACGCTTCTCACCGTTTTCAATGCAGCTTTCAACCGTGTCATTTCCTCTTCTTCACTCACTTCCTGGGCACCGGGACGCGTTGAGAAAGCACCAACATCAATCATCGTTCCGCCCTCACTGATAATCTGATTGGCCCGTTCTGCAATCTCATGTTCGGTTTGTTTGCGGCTGCCTGCATAGAAACTGTCGGGCGTACAGTTGAGGATTCCCATGACTTTCGGGCTGCCGAGGTCTATCAGTCTGCCTCTTACATTGATGGTATAATCTATCGGTTTCATACTCTGCAAAGTTATTATATTTTGCTTGATAATGCAAATTAAATCACGGTCTAACCGCAAAACGTTAACATTATATATTAGGTCATAACAGAAAAAAATGTAACTTTGCAACACAACATTCATCAATTCTATGGATATAAAACAACTTTATGACCTCTACCAGCAGCATCCCTGCATCACTACTGATAGTCGAAACTGTCCCAAAGACAGTATTTTTCTGGCACTGAAAGGTGCTTCGTTTGACGGTAACAAGTTTGCCAAGACTGCGTTAGATAAGGGCTGTGCCTACGCCATTATTGACGAACCTGCATTTGCCGAGGCTGATAACGACCGCTTGATACTTGTAAACGACTGTTTAACAACATTCAAGAAGCTCGCCCGAGAGCATCGCCGTCGGTTCAATATCCCTGTCATTGGCATCACGGGAACCAATGGAAAGACCACCACCAAGGAGCTTGTTTCGGCTGTTCTTGCTGAGCGTTACAATGTGATGCATACTGAGGGAAACTTCAACAACGATGTGGGTGTGCCCAAAACGCTGTTCCGGCTCAATGCAACGCATGAGATAGCAGTGGTCGAAATGGGTGCAAGTCATCCCGGAGATATAGAGAAACTCGTCACCTATGCAGAGCCGACGTGTGGTCTGATAACGAATGTTGGCCGTGCACATCTGCTGGGTTTCGGCAGCTTTGAAGGCGTAAAGCAAACCAAAGGCGAACTTTACGACTATCTGAAAGCCCATGATTGCCTGCTGTTTCTCAACGAAAGCAATGCCGATCTTGTGGATATGGCACGCCAACGTGAGATGAATCGCATCATCACTTACGGTCAGAGTGATGATGCCAACGTGCGGGGTGAGGTCATAGATAGTGCTCCTTTCCTTCATTTCTCATGGACAGACCTCTCTACAACAGAGTCCAAAGCACGCACGTATGAGGTGGAAAGCCACTTGATTGGTGCCTATAACATCGACAATATGCTTGCAGCCATTACCATAGGTCTGCATTTCGGCGTGACACCCGGGCAGATAAACCATGCGCTCGAAAGCTATGTGCCGGCCAATAACCGTAGTCAATTGGAGGTGACGGCCAAGAACAAGTTGATTGTCGACGCCTATAATGCAAACCCATCGAGCATGGCTGCCGCCATTGAAAACTTCAAGTTGATGAATGTGGAGCATAAAATGGCCATTCTTGGAGACATGCGTGAATTAGGTGAAGTGTCTGATTTGGAGCATCAGAAATTAGTGGATAAGCTTCAAGCCGACGGTTTTCAAGAGGTGTGGCTTGTCGGAGAAGAGTTTGGAAAGACCCATACCAACTTCCGAAAGTTCAGGAATGTGGATGAGGTTAAGGCTGAAATCGCTGCCCATTGCCCCAAAAACTGCTATATATTAATAAAAGGTAGTAACGGCATCAAGCTGTTTGAATTGCCCGAACTGCTTTAAGTTAATTCATAATGCACAATTCATAATGCATAATTTTTAATGTTGAATGTGCAGTGTTGAATTGTATTTAATTCATAATGCACAATGGATGAAGTATAATTTTTAATGTTGAATGTGTAGTGTTGAGTTGTGTTTAATTCATAATTCACAATGCATAATGAGTAATTTTTAATGTTGAATGTACAGTGTTGAATTGTGTTTAATTCATAATTCACAATGGATGAAGTGTAATTTTTAATGTTGAATGTGTAGTGTTGAATTGTATTTAATTCATAATTCACAATTCATGATGAATAATTTTTAATGTTGAATGTGCAGTGTTGAATTGTATTTAATTCATAATTCACAATGTATAATTTATAATTACGAAGTAAGTTATAACTAATTTCCTTGCAAGTTCGGGCTCCCCTCCTTGGGAGGGGCTGGGGGAGGTCCCTCAAGTCAGCTCTCCCCTCCCTTGGGGAGGGGCGGGGGTGGGTGTTAGTATTTTCTTTTACAAACCCCTCTTCAGGAAGGGCCTTGCTTGAAAATAAAAAACAAGTGGACGTAAATACACGCTGTATTTTGATAGTTTGTAAAAGATTGGTAATCAGTAATTTGCTTACTTTAAGACGGAAAATGGACAATGAAAAACGCCAAAAGGCATTGTGATTTGCGTCAAATCACACCATGATTAGCTTCAGATTGTCTCGTGTTTTGACTCAAAAAGCACTGTGTTTTGACGCATATTGCAGCGTATGATGAATGAAGTTGCGATTCAGATACCTTGAAATCGAGAAATAACTCCTGTTTTTCTGCTTTGTTTTTTCTATTTGGTAAGATTCCAAGGGGGTAAAATTCGGATAATAATCTTTACAAAAGCAAGAGGAAATAACTGTGGAGTTTAAGGCAGAAGCGGGGCGTGATACAAAGCAATATGGCTTGAAACGTCTTGCCAGTTAAGTTTGGAAATGGAATGGTTATGTGTGGTATGCGAAATCGTTGTAAGGCAACAGCCCCTTAACTACAGGCATATAAAGCAAGAAAGCCGCTCGCCTCCGAAGAGAACAAACGGCTTAATGAAAGGAGGAAGTGGTACCACCAGGAATCGAACCGGGGACACAAGGATTTTCAGTCCTTTGCTCTACCAACTGAGCTATGGCACCTTTACTTCTTGATTTGCGTTTGCAAAGGTAGTCTTTTTTCTGTATACTGGCAAATTTTTCTATCAAAAAATGGAGTAATTACAGAAATTTGTGTACCTTTGCAGATGCAAAACGCAATGTTTCGGGATTTAGCGCAGTTGGTAGCGCACTACGTTCGGGACGTAGGGGTCGGGCGTTCGAGTCGCCTAATCCCGACTCATCATGTTAAGAAGAGAGGCATTTAGTCTCTCTTTTTTTATTTTCTGTGGGTTTACTTTGTGTGCGAAATGTCGCCTAATCCCGACTCATCATGTTAAGAAGAGAGGCTTTTTAGTCTCTCTTTTTTATTTCTTGTAGGTTTACTTTGTGTGCGAAATGTCGCCTAATCCCGACTCATCATTCCAAAAGGAGAGGCAAATAGTTTCTCCTTTTTTATTTGTTGGCGTTTGTTCTGGGCATGAAATACCGCCTTATCTCTCACGTCTTGTCCTTTATTTCTCATTTTTATATAAGTGAAATCCGTTTGTTTCATTTTATTTGTTATCTTTGCAATATAAATATAGGAATATGACACAGGAAGAGAAAACACGGATAGAAGAACGTATTGTCGATGTACTGAAAACGGTTTATGACCCGGAAATCCCCGTGAACATCTGGGATTTGGGCATGATCTACAAGATAGATGTGAAGGAAGACGGCTGCGTTGACCTTGACATGACATTCACTGCACCGAATTGTCCGGCAGCAGATTTCATTTTGGAAGACGTGCGTACGAAGGTTGACAGCGTGGAAGGTGTGGTTTCAACCAATGTGAATTTGGTGTTCGAACCCGCATGGGACCAGAGCATGATGACCGAAGAAGCACGTGTAGAACTTGGATTTGATTAAATGGGTAAAAACGTTTATTTCTTGAGTGACGCCCATTTGGGCTCGTTGGCAATACCTCATGGCCGCACGCAGGAGCGGAGATTGGTGCGCTTTCTCGACAGTATCAAGGAAAAGGCTTCGGCAGTTTATCTGCTCGGAGATATGTTTGATTTCTGGAATGAGTATCGTTATGTGGTGCCGAAAGGCTATTCCCGCTTCTTGGGAAAGCTTAGCGAGCTGACTGATAACGGCGTGGAAGTGCATTTCTTTGCGGGTAATCACGACTTGTGGACGTATGGGTATCTGGAAGAAGAGTGTGGAGTTATCGTGCATAAAGCGCCTGTGACGACCGAAATCTATGGCAAGGTGTTCTTCTTGGCGCATGGAGATGGGTTGGGAGATCCCGACAATAAGTTTAAAATCTTACGTAAACTGTTTCATAACCACACGTGCCAGCGCCTGCTGAACTTCGTTCATCCACGCTGGGGAATGGCTTTAGGACTGAACTGGGCCAAGCATAGTAGGTTGAAGAGAGCAGACGGAAAGGAAGTTCCTTTCATGGGAGAAGACAAGGAATTTCTCGTGAGGTTCGCCCGCGACTACAAGCGCTCTCATCCGAATATTGATTATTTTCTCTTCGGACATCGCCACATAGAACTCGACCTGCCCATTGATAAAAGCACGCGTATGCTGATACTTGGTGACTGGATTTGGCAGTTCACATATGCCGTTTTCGACGGAGAACATCTGTTTTTGGGTGAATATGTGGAGGGTGAATCAAAGTTCTGACGGCTTAAGTTGAACTTTTTGAGCGCTCTGTGTGCATAGAACTTTATCGTGTTGATGGGATAGTTTCAGCAGTATTTACTTGTAATTAAACTTTGATATGATGAAGAAGGCGCTTCTCTTGCTTTGTCTTTTATGCCCGTTTTTCGGTGTTTCAGCTCAGCATGCCATGGATGGTGTGTGGACAGGCAAGTTGAATGTCGGTCCGCAGACATTGACTCTCGTGTTGCATGTGGCGCATGAGACTTCGGAAAATGCGGTGTGTTCGCTCGACAGTCCAGACCAGGGAGCTATGAATATACCTGTAAAGAGCGATTATTGCTCGGCAGATTCTATCAGTGTCAGTCTTGAACAGTTAGGTCTCAGCTATCAAGGCAGGTTGAAAGGTGACGAGATTGTCGGAACGTTTACGCAGGGGTTGGCGTTTCCATTAACGTTGAAGCGTGGCGAAGAAAAGTTGAAGCGTCCGCAAAATCCAGTGGAACCATTTCCTTATAAGACAGAAGAAGTGACGTTTATAAATGCAACTGATAAGGCAACGCTTGTGGGAACACTGTCGTATCCAATAGATTATAAGAAGGGAAAAACACCTGTTGTGTTGATGGTTACAGGCAGCGGACAGGAAAACCGCGATGAGGAAATCTTCGGACATAAGCCATTTCTCGTGATAGCCGATTATTTAGCACGGCATGGTGTGGCCTCTTTGCGCTACGATGACCGTGGTTTTGGCAAGTCAACAGGGGGCGATGTGAAGCATGCAACAACTGCCGATTTTGCGCGGGATGCTGCAAGTGGCATTGAATTTCTACGCACATTAAAATGCTTCAGCAAAGTAGGTGTGCTCGGACATAGTGAAGGTGGCTCGATAGCCTTCATACTTGGTGCGAAAGGAAAGGTTGACTTTGTCATCAGTATGGCTGGAATTGGAGTGCGAGGTGATACTGCACTCACGGCACAGGCCAACAGATTGTTGGAACTCTCGGGACAACCGATGCGATTGTCTACCTTGCAATACCGTGTGAATGCCTATATGAAGAAGTCTCCTTGGCTGAATTTCTTCATGGATTATGACCCGTCCGGCGATATATCAAAAACGCTTTGTCCTGTCATGGCCATAAATGGGGAGCGTGATGTTCAGGTGATTTCATCGCTTAACCTTATTGGGATTAAGGCTCATCTGACTGAAAATCCGAAGAATTTCGTTAAGGAATATCCGGCTCTTAATCATCTTTTCCAGCATTGTACGACGGGAAATGTGTCGGAATATCGCCTGATCGAAGAAACCATTTCTCCCGAGGTGCTGGAAGATATCGTCCGTTTTATCAAACAATAACTCATTAGAAACAATGTGTTCCTTTGTTTTTGAAGTATTGAAAAGTTTACAGTCTTCCACTGTCATGATATGAATAATAGGTGCCATCTGTAATGATGACGTGGTCGAGAAAGTAGATGCGGAGGGCTTCGCAGGCTTTTTTTACGCGCTGTGTGAGTTGGTCATCGGGACCACTGGGTTGTGCATGGTTGCTCGGATGATTATGAGCTAAGGCTAAAACAGTGGCATTACAGAGCAATGCTTCTTTCAGAATGATGCGCACATCGACAGCTGTTTCACTGATTCCTCCATGACTGATGCGCAGTGCTTTAATGAGTTTGTAGTGCTGGTTGAGCAGCATCACCCATGCTTCTTCTACATCTAAGTCCTGCATTCGCGGGTGGAGATATTCGTAAATGGCTTTCGAAGAGTCGATAGACTGGCGTTCTTCTGCCTTTTCCATGGCTCTCCGCTTCCCTAATTCGCAGGCCGCGAGGATGGTTATAGCCTTTGCCGGTCCCACACCTTTATATTGTTCCAACTGCTGGATGCTTAGCTTTCCAAGTGTATTCAGGTTGTTGTTGCAGTCCATCATGATGCGTTTCATTAGGTCAACTGCACTCTCATTCGGTGTCCCGCTACCGATAAGAATGCCTAAAAGCTCTGCGTTGCTCAAGGCAGAAGGCCCAAGTCGCTCTAATTTCTCACGCGGTCGATCTTCTTCTGCCCAATGAACGATACTCTTATAAGTGTTGTTCAATTCTGCTTCCATGGTTATTTCATTTATTATTCTCTGCCAAATTAAATGTAGAATACATTGCTGTAGGCAGAGCTTTGTATGGTAATTCTCCTCCTTGGAGGGGGTAGGAGAGGCGCTTACTTATAGAAGTTGCTTTGATAAGCGCTGAATTCGTCCTTGCCTTTCACGCAGCGTTTCCACCAGGCTTCAATGAAACCGCAGCCATAACCGATGAGTTGAATGAAAGCAGATGTCACACTAAGCAAACCAATCTTGGCACTGTGGTTTTTTGAAGTGGCATCGGCAAAGATGAGAAAACTATAGAGAATGAGAGGCTGAAGGGCAAGAATGGAAAGACCGAGTCCCACGGCTTGCATCATGCCGGACGGCAGAATGAAGAATAACAGAATGCCCAATAGGAATAAGAATGCTAATAAAGCGCAGCCCACGGTAAACACCATAGGGAGTAAGTGCACGAGTTTCAGACTCTCGGGATATTTTTTATAGAGGTTAATACGGGCAATACCACTGTTGTACACCTGTCTCCAGAACTTGCGAAAGTCGGTGCGTCGCTTGTGCCATACCCATGCTTTGGGGAACAATCTGCATGAACATCCTGCCTTGAATATGCGGATACTGAAGTCAATATCTTCGCCGAAACGCATCTTGCTGAAGCCTCCAAGACGTTCATATACGTCACGACGGATGCCCATATTGAACGAACGGGGATAGAATTTGTCGAGTTTCTTCTTGCCACCGCGTATACCTCCCGTCGTGAAGAAATTTGTCATGGAGTAGGATATGGCCTTCTGTGTGTCGGTAAACGACTCATGTGCTCGGTCCGGACCGCCGAAGGCATCGGCCGGTTCGCGTTGCAATTCCTCATCGATGGCAGCTATATAGCCCGCAGGAAGCACCACATCACTGTCGAGAATCAATAGATATTCGCCTTCAGAACGTGCTGCCCCGTAGTTTCTACTCTGTCCCGGGCCACTGTTTTCTTTCATGAAATACTTGATGTCAAGCTGCTTTTCGTATTGCTTGCACACTGTTTCGCATGGCTCTTTTGAACCGTCTTCCACGATAATCACCTCGAAATCAGTGAGTGATTGCACGGTGAGACTCTCTAAAAGTTCGGCCACTTCATCGGGTCGGTTGAATACAGGAACAATGACAGAGTATTTCATAGTAAGGACGATTTAATGGAAATGAAAAAGCCTACCCACGAATATCACGTGGATAGACTTGGGTAAACTTCTTGTTGTTCTATTCTGAAATGCGACCAAGATAGCTGCCGTCACGGGTATCTACCTGGATAGTCTCGCCCTCATTGATAAAGAGAGGTACGCGAATTTCAACGCCACTCTCTAATGTCGCAGGCTTTGTTGCATTGGTTGCCGTGTTGCCTTTGATGCCAGGTTCGCTGTGAACGACCTTCAAGATGGTCTTCACTGGCATCTCTGCAGACAGGATTGTACCGTCTGTAGTGTCGGTAACAACGTCAACGATGTCACCTTCTTTCATGAATTCCACACCTGTTATCTGCTCCTTGTTGATTGGAATCTGCTCGAAAGTTTCCTGGTTCATGAAGATGTATCCAGTAGGATCTTCGTAGAGATACTGGTAAGGACGATGCTCCACGCGAACGTCATCAAGCTTGAAACCCACTTGGAATGTACGCTCAAGTACACGGCCATCGGCAACATTCTTAAGCTTGGTGTTCATTACAGTGTTGCCTTTTCCTGGCTTACGGTGCTGGAAATCGATGCACTTCCAAATGCCACCATCCATTCGGATGCAAGTTCCGATTTTAATTTCCTGTGAATTAATCATTGTTATATCATTGAATGTTTATTGTTATCTCGTTTGAAATGCAAATTCAGAAGTACTGAATTTAACGCTTGCAAAGTTACTATATTTTTATAAAAAAACATCAAATCGTTACTGAAAATTCATTTAATTCTTTGGTAATTCGAAAATTATGAGTAATTTTGCAGCCCAAAGTGGGAGTGTTGTACGTTACAGATTAGGATTCCACACAGGGCATTATCAGCGAATTAATAACAAAAATAAATAAGTAAGAAAATGAAAAGAACATTTCAGCCTCACAACCGTCGTCGTGTAAACAAGCATGGCTTCCGTGAAAGAATGGCAACGAAGAATGGTCGTCGTGTATTGGCTTCACGTCGTGCCCACGGTCGAAAGAAGTTAACTGTCTCTGATGAAAACCACGGAAAATAATCCGTTGTAGAACGTAAAGAAGGCAGCAAAAAGCAGCAAGGAAATCTGTTCCTTGCTGCTTTTTGTGTTTTTTATTTTGTATTTCAAGGGGATTATCTTACCTTTGCAGCATAAGAAAACAACGTAATTAAGATGAAGTCGTCGGATTTCCTGAATAAATTCAAGAGCTGGTATCTATGGAAAAACCTCATTGCCATGGCTGCCGTAGTGGTCTTACTTTGCCTTGGAGTGAAGTTCGGACTTGATCTTTATACGCATCACGGAGAGTCTATTCCCATTCCAAATCTCAGACATAAGCAGCTCGCTGATGCTGAACATATTCTTAACAGCCTTGGTCTTGAACTCCAGGTCGTTGATACCGGCTATGTGAAAAGCCTTCCTGCAGATTGCATTCTTGAGCAATCTCTTGTCCCGGGAGAACGTGTGAAGTCGGGTCATATCATTTATGTGACGATCAATTCTCCGCATTCTCCCACCATGACTATCCCTGATGTCATTGACAACTGCTCGCTTCGTGAGGCCATGGCTAAGCTTACTGCAATGGGCTTTCATCTTGAAACTCCGCAGTATATTCCCGGAGAAAGAGACTGGGTCTATGGCATTTTGGTCAATGGCAGGCATGTTGTTGCGGGCGATAAAGTGTCGGTTGAGGCTGCACTTGTCATACAGGTAGGCAATGGTATGCGCAGTGCCGATGACTCCATTGACTATGTTGATCCTGCGGTAGAAGACACTCCGGAGGATAAAGGAGACGTAGACGAATTTGAAGTGGTGTCGGGGCCCGATGCAAAAGAACCTGCCAAGGGGCATAGCAGCAGTGAATGAGAAAAGTCTATTGAAAGGAATTGATATGGCAGAAGTGCTGAATTACGACATAGAAGACCTCGAAACGGATGAACAACAACTCTTTGAACACTGGAAAGTTGAGGTGGACATGGGGCAAACTCCCGTGCGCATTGACAAGTTTCTGGCCGAGAAGAACCCTTATCAGAGCCGTAACCGCATCCAGCAGGCAGCCGATTCGGGCTTCATCCACGTGAATGATAAGCCCGTAAAGAGCAACTACAAGGTACGCCCGGGAGATGTTATCACGCTGATGCTCGACCGTCCTAAGCACGACACAAGTATCGTTGCAGAAGATATTCCGCTTGATATCGTCTATGAAGACGACGTTCTCATGGTTATCAACAAGCAGGCCGGCATGGTGGTACATCCTGGTGCAGGCAATTTCACGGGCACGCTTATCAATGCTGTGGCATGGCATTTGAAAGATTTGGAAAGCTTTGATGCCAACGATCCGGAGGTCGGGTTGGTTCACCGTATCGATAAAGATACAAGCGGACTCCTTGTCGTTGCCAAGACTGCTGATGCCAAGTCAGCACTTGGAAAACAGTTTTTCAACAAGTCAACCCACCGTAGTTACAATGCCTTGGTATGGGGAAACCTCATTGACGACGAGGGAACGATCGAGGGAAACATAGCCCGTGACCCCAAGAACAGACTGCGCATGAAAGTCTTTTCGCTCGACAGTGGCATCGGAAAGAATGCAGTTACCCACTATCGCGTTATCGAACGCTTTGGCTATACAACGCTCGTGGAGTGCATACTTGAGACAGGTCGCACGCATCAGATACGTGCACATATGAAGCATATCGGTCATCCGCTCTTTGCAGATGCCACATATGGAGGCGAACAGGTATTGCGCGGACAACGCAGCAGCACTTATAAAGCATTCATTCAGAACTGCTTCAAGCTCTGCCCACGCCAGGCCTTGCATGCCAAGACCTTGGGTTTTGTCCACCCCTCAACAGGCCGTCAGATGGATTTCGACTCCGAATGGCCCGATGATTTCAGTCAACTCATTGCAAAATGGCGTGGTTATATCAGCGGAACTACGCAGGACACATTTGCTGAATAATAGGTAATCAATATAAATTATGGAAAATTTAAGGAGAAACATAGCTATCGTTTGCGGTGGCGATTCATCGGAACACGACGTTTCCTTGCGCTCTGCACAGGGACTTTATTCCTTTTTCGACAAGGAGAAATACAATGTCTATATCGTTGATGTGAAAGGAACTGACTGGCATGTCAACTTTAGTGATGGTGCCACGGCAGCCATTGACAAGAACGACTTCTCGTTCAAACATAACGGGAAAACGGTCTTCTTTGATTATGCCTACATCACCATCCACGGACAACCTGGTGAGAATGGCGTCATGCAGGGATATTTCGACCTCATTCATCTGCCTTATTCAACGAGCGGAGTGTTGGTCGAAGCCATGACATTTGATAAGTATGTGCTCAACAACTACCTGCGTGGTTTCGGAGTTCGCGTGGCAGACAGCATCCTGCTTCGCCGTGGAGAAGACTATGATGAGGAGCAGATTGAAAAGCGATTGGGCATGCCTTGCTTCGTAAAACCTTCTGCTGACGGCAGCAGTTTCGGGGTTTCAAAGGTGAAGAATGCCGACCAATTGGCTCCCGCTTTGCGCGTTGCGTTCATGGAAAGCAATGAAGTGATGATAGAAGGCTACCTTGATGGTGTCGAAATCTCACAGGGTATCTATAAGACCCACGATAAGGAAGTGGTGCTTCCTGCAACAGAAGTGGTGACAAAGAATGAGTTCTTCGACTACGATGCCAAGTATAATGGACAGGTTCAAGAGATTACTCCGGCCCGCCTCAGCAAGGAAACAGCGGCTAAAGTGGCTGCCGAGACCAGTCGTATCTACGATATCCTGCATGCCAATGGCATCATCCGCATCGACTATATCATTTCAAAGGATGCTGAAGGAAACGATGTTGTCAACATGCTTGAAATCAACACCACTCCCGGAATGACCGCCACGAGCTTCATTCCCCAGCAGGTTCGCGCTGCAGGTCTTGATATAAAAGATGTGCTGAGCGATATTGTTGAGAACCAATTCTAAGCATATTCACTGCTCAGATGCAGGTTGTCAAGAGAAATGAGGTGGCAAGTTCTACAGCTTGTCACCTCATTTTAATTCACAGAATACGTTATTCTTCATGATAACTATGTGCCTGTCTCTAATTGTCTGATAATCAACGAGGTATGAACTCAAATTCAGTGGTTTCCTGATTTGACGCATTTGAGCTTCTGATTTGACGCAGATGAGCCGCTGATTTGACGCATTTTACCCCGTCATTTGACGCAAATCACAGCGTCATTTGATGCAAGTTGAAATGTATGATGTAAGCCGTTGAAATTCAACGAGATATAAATTCGCTGACAATGCCTGCCTGATGAGGTTGCCACACTTATACCCTTGTGGGGGTGATTGACGGCGTAAGGAACTTCAGAAGGCCATGGTTTTCAGGCATTGAGCTGTTGGGTGGCCTCTACATCAAGGGCTTCGGCAATGAGAGAGATTGGGTTAATGACCTTGTATTGGGTTGACATCTCAATCTGCCACTTGCAAGTTTCGCAGTCGGTAGAAACACAATCGGGAGCAACTTTATTGATGTTGTCGAACAGACTCTCGCCAATCTTCTGCGAACGCTCGTAGTTTTCTTTCTTGAAACCATAGGTTCCGGCTATTCCGCAGCACTGACTTTCGAGCATGATCAGGTCGAGTCCTGGAATCATTTTCAGCAGTTCAGTGCTGTAGATGACCCATCCCATGCGCTCCATGTGGCATGCTGTGTGATAAGCAACCCTTTTTTGAAAGTCCTTTCTAAAGGAGAGACGTATCTTCCCGTTGCTGATGAGATTGTAAAGGAAGCGAGTTGCCAGCATCAGACTGCCTCTCACGTCTTCGTTGTCAATTTCAAGGAGGTGCTTATATTCGTCACGCATGGTGAACGTACAGGTCGAACTGGTCGTCACAATGGCTTCATCGTTGTTCTTGATAGATTGCCGCATGGCATTCATATTAGCCTCTCCTTGCCGCTTTGCCTGTTTGGAAAGGCCGTTGGCAATAAGTGCAACGCCGCAACATTTCTCCTTTTCAAGCAGATGAACGCCGTATCCGCAGGCATTTAATATCTTTACCAAGTCCTTGCCGAGCTGTGGATAGTTGTAGTTGACATAGCAACCGTGGAAGTAACTCACAAACTTTGAGAATGCTTTCTGCTTGTCGGCAGCTTCTTTCTTGAACCAGGTTTCAAACTTCTGACTGCTGTATGCGGGGAAAGTTCGGTGCTTGTCAACGCCCATTACCGAATGAAGAACCATCTTTGCAGGCTTCAGTCCCAATGAGAAATTCACCACCGGAGCCACCATAGTAGCCATTGTTCCGACGAAATCTGTATTGGCAAGCATGCGATCACGCAGCGAAGGACTATGCGTACTGTATTTGATGCGGGCCTCTTGGATGATGTCTCCAATCTTCACTCCATTTGGACAGGCAACCTCACAGCGCTTGCAATTGAGACACATCTTCAGGTTCTCATTGAAGAAATCAGCGTCTTTCATGCGGTAACGCATAAGGTCTGGCCCCGCATGTTTCGGCCCGGGATATTTCGGTTCGACAGCCGAAACAGGGCAATATACCGTGCAAATGGAACATTTCATACATTGTTCCAATTCATGTTGGCTGATATTTTTAAGTTGTATTCTGGCTTGCATAGTGTTATTTATTTAGGATATGGTGTGCCACAGCGATAGCCGTGAGCATGGATACTCCCGTGCCGTTGGCTTGCTTGATGCTGTTGTTACCGCTCAAAACAGAGCCAATGGCAAAGAGATTCTCTATGGTCTTTCCGTCTTTTATCGTGTGGAAATCATCGTCAGTCTTTACGCCAAACGCCATATATTGCTGTTCATCGAAGAGATATTCTGATGTCCACTGTTCGCGGTTTTCAGTAGCTTCTACGTCAAGATTGAAGACAGGTTCACTCACCTTGAGATAGTTGGAAACGAGTCCCCCGCTGATAAATGAGCCTGTGGCCAATACATATTGGTCGGCCGTAAGGCATGTTTCTTCTAACTTCTCGGTTGTGATGGCCGTGAGTCTGCCGTCTTCAAAAATGCCATTGTCTACCGTGTCGCTGTTCAAAATCACTGCTCCCTGCTCTTGAATGAAAGCACGTAGCTTGTTCTGGATATATATACCGGGTACCGAAGGAGGCATGGTTGCCACGAATTCTATAGGCGTATGAATGGATTTGCGCAGCAATTTGACCGCATCATCACTGGTCAGTCCCAGCACAGCAGGCAACAAAACCGCATCGAAGTCGGTGGCAATGCGGTTGATTTCGCGGGCAACATCGGTTACATGCTGTGGCTTACTGAGATATTTGGCGATGTTGGTGGCACGCATCTCTGTAGGACTTTCACGGGCGAACTCTAATTCCTTGGTGGTGAAAGTGGCTTCTTTCACGTCGGCTCCCATCGTCTGCAAGCTGTCTGAAAGATAGGGAACGGGCCAGTCTAAAAAGCCTTCTATGTTGGCCAAAAGCAGCTTCTTGCCCTTCAACTCCTCTGCAGTTTCAAGGGTAAGAAGGTTTTCGAGGGTGAGCCATGCAGGTTGTGTTGTGCCGATAGGAGATAGGCGAAGATGGTTCTTTTCCTTGTTCCCTTTCAGTTTCAAGCCTGCTTCTGCAAGCAGGTTCTCGGCTTCTTCGATATAGGTTTCAAGCTTTTCGCCCTCGATTTTGCGGTAGGGGTGGCCCTCATCTAATTGCTTTATCGCTTCCAAAGGCTTCTCTACAGCCTCTCCCTTGTTGCATCCTAACAGTTCAAATGAGCCGGAATTGAAGTGCAAAGTACTTTGTCCGGCCGTCACAAGCCCCACTTTATGACCGCTTTTGACGAGCATGGCGGCACAAGTCAATCCACTAAGACCGCCACCTATTATTATTGTATCGAATTTCATCTTGCAATCTCCTTTCCTTTTCCAGTCCTCTGGTTCAGTCCGCAGAGGCCTTCGTAGACCATAGACATGAGTTGTGACTCCTTCAAAGTATCTCCCCAAGCCACCGGGCGCATGCCTTTCCAGCGCTCAGCCATTACAGAAGCAAGGTCAGCCTGGCTTTTCTTGGCATCTGTTTGGGTAAGATTGCAGAGTACACATGCGGCACGACAGGCGCAAAGTGTGCCCTGACAGGTACCCATACTGACGCGAGTGCGACGGCGCATATTAATGAGATTCTTCACATGAAGCTTGTCGACAGCATACTTCATCTCGCCAACGCTCACCTCTTCGCATTCACAAACCAATGCCTTATCCATGATTGTATCGGCCGGGATGAGCGAAGTCAGCGTGCCATGGCGCCCTTCTTCGGCGAGCCGTTCTGTCGAAAGACCTTTCTTTGAGCATTTTTCTTCCGAGCCGGGTAATGGCTTTTCTGCGGTTTCGCAGGCCTTGTTGACTCCCAACTTCTTGCATGCGAGGTCGGTTGCAAGCTCTGCCATGAGCCTGTAAGTCATCATCTTGCCGCCCGTTATCGTGATGAAGCCGCCTAATCCGTCGCGTTTTTCGTGGTCAAGCAACACGATACCTCGGCTGATATTACGCCCGGAGGGGTCGTTGTCGGCGGCAACAAGCGGACGAACACCGGCATAAGCCCGCAGAATTCGGGTCGTTGCAAGCGCCGGTGCAAGTTTTTCGCCTTCGCTAATCAATATATCTACTTCTTCAGGAGTAACCTTCAGATGGTCTATAACGTCGTAGGAGACGCGGTCACTGGTCGTTCCAATCACGCAAACTGCATCGTCGGGAACGAGAATATCGGCATTGGCCGGCTTGCGACATCGGTTGATAACCATCTGATTGACACGGTGTCCGAAGATGAGTAATGAGCCTTTTGCGGGGAACATATTCAATGGAACATCGGCCATTTCAGCAATCAAGTGCCCCCAGATGCCTGCAGCATTGATCGTAAGTTGGGCGTGGGCTTCCCGCATTTCGCCTGTGATGTTGTCGCGCATCACGACACCTTCCACTCTGCCATTGTTGATGATGAGTCGTGTTACCTCGTGATAGGTGAGCACAGTTGCGCCATGCAAACGTGCATCGAGTACGTTGGCAGCAGTCAATCTGAATGGATCTATCGAGGCATCTGGCACTCTAACCGCACCAATCAGCGTTGGGTTGACTGCCGGTTCCAATCGGATGGCCTCTTTCGGGTCAATAATATCAGCGCGAATACCTGCATTTCGGCACGCATCTACAAAGGTTTGCTGATACAGAATGTCGTCTTCGGGCAGCGTAATGAACAGACCGTCGGTCTCTTCTACGCAATGACGCGCAATCTTTCGCAGTGTCATGTTCTCCTGAATGCACTCTGTTGCCGACTCTCTGTCGGTCACTGCATAGCGCGCTCCACTGTGCAAGAGACCGTGGTTGCGCCCGGTTGCACCATTGGTCAAATCGTATTTCTCAACGAGAAGCACCTTCAGTCCTCGCATGGCACAATCTCTTGCCACACCAGCTCCGGTGATTCCGCCGCCGATAACGATTACATCATAGGTTGTATGTTGTTCTTTATTCATAGTTTTGGATAGGAAATAGAGTTTCGTCTGTATCGTATGGTTTTATAGCTCTTATTCACTCATGATGTCTTTTGTATGATATTGAAAAGCTTTCATAACGCAACAAAAATAGTTTTTATTTCTGGTAATTCAAAACTTACGCCTGTATTTGCTGTTTATTTAACTTTTATTACGCATTAAATAGCTTAATTTTATTTTATTTACTGTACTATCGACTGAATTCCTTAAATTGAATTAATCTTGTTTTGAAGAATATATTGATTTGTGAAGATATTTAGTTTTGAAACGAAGATATATCTAATGGAGAATAAATAAAAAAGAAAATAATGTTTCGTTATGAAATAAATGCAGGATGATTTGCAGGATGTGAGATGATGAACTGTTTTTGAATGCGGTTTAAGATGTGGCAGATTGCAGTTTAATTGATGCTGAAGAATATGATGCCTTACATTTTCTTTGAGCGGAAAAGAAATATAAGAGGCACGTCATGGCAGGGTTGTCGCAGGCCTCTTCGCAGCAGGTCTCCGTGCATATTCGCCTTTGGCAAGATATATGTTAATTCTTATCACAAACATTTACAATTTGAGTTATCAAACTTGTAAATTCAAGAAGGAACTCTTTCTCGCTCCAAATATGTGCTGAAATTCGGAAGTTTGTAATTTATTGACAATCAGATGATTGTGAAACTAAACACAAAAGATGAAATGAAATTACGTTGAAATTCACTGCAATTTGCGTCAAATCACCTTGCTATCTGCATGAAGTTATGATGTAATCTGAGTCAGAAAGCATGGTAAAGTGACTGAGATTGCAACGCAAGAAGATAAAAATGAGATGGTCGAAGCTGTGCAAGGGCTGTACATCGGCATTGAAAACGGATTTTTATTTCTATTTGGTGGCTCCATGAAGTGTTAAATTTGAGCAAGAATGTTTACAGTGAAAAGCGTGTTAAAGCAGTTCTCTTTTGCTGTAAAATAAGGCTGTGACGCAGTATGTAGCATCGTTGTTGAGGCCCTTTTTCAAAGCAAGGGAAGGATAGGAAGAGTGAGCAAATCATGCAACTGCCTGTGGTTCATACTGCAGGCGATTGCAATCTATGTTTCAGCGTGTGGCTATGTGGGCGCGTGTTGTTAGTTAATAATTTGTTAAAACATATGCTCGCGTGAACCAATATAAAAGAAAAGGTCTATCTTTGTATAGTTATCTCAAATGGATAATCAGATTAAATTTTCAGCCAATGACTAAGGAAGAGCGCCACACCTCGATTTTAGAACAACTTTTGAAACAGGGTTCTGTGCAGGTTTCTGAACTGGCAGAATTGCTTGATGTGTCGTCTGTAACCATTCGTAAAGACCTTACCGAGTTGGAAAAAGGCGGTAAACTGTATCGCAGTCACGGTAAGGCTATCCTCATTAATCCTTTTGCCAACAACCGTTCGGTCAACGAGAAAGAGAGCTTGAACGCTGAAGAGAAGCAGCTTATCGGTATGGAAGCGGCCCAACTTGTCGTGCCTTGTGACTCTATTCTCTTGGCTTCGGGCACTACAATCCATGCTTTGGCCCGCAATCTGCACACAAGTGGCAAGCTGATGGCAGTCTCAGCATCGCTTCAGGCCACGGAGTTGCTGGCCCAGAATGAGAACATCGACATCATACAATTGGGCGGAGTAGTGCGCCATAGCAGTCTTTCCGTGGTGGGAGAGTATGCAGAAAGAATTCTTGACAGCTGCTCGTTCAGTAAGTTTTTCTTGGGAGTTGACGGCATAGATCTTGACTTTGGCATTTCAACTACCGACATGCGCGAGGCTGAACTCAACCGCAAGATGATACGTACGGCACAGAAAACCGTTGTACTTGCAGACTCCAGCAAGTTTGGCCGACGTGGTTTTGCGCGTATTTGTGGTATGGATGACGTTGATACTATTATCACTGACAACCATGTTTCGCCTGCTGTTGCCCGCTCCATTGAGGAACTTGGCATCGAACTTATTATCGCCGGAGCTTCTGTTTCAGGGCTTCAGCACATTTAACGACGTTTAATTTAAAGACAAACATATTATGAAAATCCCAGCAGAGTTTGATTGTATCAGACCTTTTGAACCCGAGGAATTACCCGAGGTTTACGACAGGTTATTGAGTGATTCTCAATTCCAGAAGGTCTTGGCTTACCTTTATCCCGGTGTGCCACTCGACAATATTGCTGCCAAGATGCGTGCATGCAAGACGAATCTTGAATTCCAAAAGGCATTCTGTTACCCCTTCCTGCAGCAGTTAGTCGTTAAGCAGAGCTTGGGTTGTGACATGGATGCCTATAACATCAACATCAAGAACCGCTACACTTTTGTGAGCAATCATCGTGATATCGTGCTTGATTCGGCTTTCCTTGATAAGCTGTTGATTGATGTGGGCTTTGATACTACCTGTGAAATCGCCATTGGTGACAACCTGCTGACACTGCCTTGGGTGAAAGATCTTGTGCGTGTGAACAAGTCGTTTACCGTTGAACGGGCCCTTCACTCTGTGGAGATGTTGAAGGCAAGCAAGCGCATGTCAGAGTATATCCACTTTGCCATTAACGTGAAAAATGAGAATGTTTGGATAGCACAACGACAGGGACGTGCCAAGAATTCAAACGACCTTACGCAGCCTGCTATCCTGAAAATGATGGCCATGGGTGGCGAGGGAACCATCATTGAGCGTCTGACGCAGCTCCATATCGTGCCGCTTTCTATCTCTTATGAATATGATCCATGCGACTATCTCAAGGCCCGTGAGTATCAATTGCGGCGTGATGTGCCCTTCTGGAAGAAGACTGCAGAGGACGATATCGAAAGTATGATGACGGGTATCAAGGGCTTCAAGGGACATATTCACTATGAATGTGCACCGTGTATTGACGACTGGTTACAGACCGTTGACCAAGAACAACAGAAGAATAAGCTCTTTGATGAGATTGCAACGCATATTGATACGGAGATCCATCGCTGTTATCGTATGTATCCATGTAACTACATTGCGCTCGACATGATACAGGATACGAAGATGTATACCGACCATTATACGGAGACCAATCGTAAGGAGTTTGAGGATTATGTGCTTGGACAGTTGGATAAGATTGATATCGAAAACAAGGACGAACGCTATCTGCGGGCCTGCTTGTTGAGTCAGTATGCTTATCCTGCAAAGAACTATCTGGCCGCCATCAACGGCAATGGCAAGCTGAAGTCGCTGCTCAATCATCTTCCATTCCGCAAGTAAGCCGCGCATGAAAGGCTTCAGTTTCTTGCGAATATCATTCGAGACACTCATCATGGGCCTTATGATGAGTGCCTGTTCTCATGACAGTTATGAGAGCGGTGACGGCAGAGACTCTTATCTTCGGGCTGATTTTGTTGAGGCACATACGGCTTCTGCCCATGAAATCTCAAGTGCAGTTACCGACGAGGGCGACTCTCTTGTGCTCTCTCCAAGACTTCAGGTAGAGTGGGCTAAGCAGGCAAATGCAACCTATCGTGGCTTGCTTTATTACAATAAAGTGATTGGAAAACCGACTGAAGCCATACGGTTGGTGCCGGTTCCTGTGCTGTCTTGGCATCCGATTACTAAGTTCCGTGAGGTTCATACCGACCCCGTTATCTTTGAAAGTGCATGGCTAAGCAGTAATCATCGCTATGTTAATATTGGCTTTTCCGTGAAAACGGGGGCGAAAACAGAGGGAATGAAAGGCCATACTTTTGGCTTGATAGCTACTGACAGCTTGGTAACGGATGGAAAAATCCGCCGACTTGACCTCACACTCTACCATGACCAAGGAGGTATGCCACAGTATTATTCAAGCCGAGGCTTTATCAGTGTCCCGCTTTCTCGACTGCCGAAAGGTTGTATAATCAATCTTCGTGTCAACAGTTATAAAGGGAGAATCTATAAGAGTTTCAATATCTGAGGGGCTGTTTGTAAAGGGAATGGCCTCGTAGAAAATGGAAAATGTGGAATGACAGATGAGCATCAATTCCACATTTTCCTTGATTTTATGGCTTCTTTTGATTGTCTTTTTCGCGAATTTCAACGCGCCTGATCTTTCCGGAGATAGTCTTTGGCAGCTCATCTACAAACTCAATGACTCGCGGATACTTATAAGGTGCGGTCTCATGCTTTACATGATTCTGCAGTTCTTTCACGAGATTGTCGTCTGCTTTGGCCTTATATTCAGCGGCAAGAACGACAGTAGCCTTGACAATCATACCGCGGATAGGGTCGGGAACGCCTGTAATGGCACATTCAACAACGGCAGGATGCGTCATCAGTGCATTCTCAACTTCGAATGGGCCAATGCGATAACCCGAGCTTTTGATAACATCATCCGTGCGACCTACAAACCAGAAGTAACCTTCCTCATCGCGCCATGCCATGTCACCTGTATGATAAATGCCGTCGTGCCAAGCCTCTTTGGTCTTTTCTTCATCGCGATAATAACCTTTGAACAAGCCGAGTGGCTTCTTGTCGCCTATGCGGATGCAGATCTCTCCCTTTTCACCGTCTTCGCATTCCGTACCGTCTTGGCGCAGCAGTCGCACGTCGTATTGCGGGTTTGGCTTTCCCATTGAACCGGGTTTTGGCTTCACCCAGGGGAAAGTTCCAAGTGTCATTGTGGTCTCAGTCTGGCCAAATCCCTCGTAAATGGTAATGCCGGTGAGTTCCTTAAACCTATTTGCTACCGATGGATTCATGGCTTCTCCTGCCGTAGTACACCATTCAAGACTGCTCAAATCGTATTTAGAGAAGTCTTCACGGATTATGAAACGATAGATGGTTGGCGGTGCACAGAACGATGTAATGTGGTATTTCTCGATCTGTTGCATAATCTTTTCGGCCGTGAATTTCTCGTGATCATACACAAAGACGGTTGCTCCTGCAAACCATTGTCCATAGAGTTTGCCCCAAACGGCCTTGCCCCAACCCGTATCAGCGACTGTAAGATGCAGGCTGTTTGCATGGAGATTGTGCCAATATACACCCGTTGTGAGGTGCCCCAAAGCGTAGAGGAAGTCGTGAGCAACCATTTTTGGTTCGCCACTTGTACCGCTGGTGAAGTACATCAACATTGTATCTTCGTTGGTGTTCACGTTCTCCGGGCGCACAAAGGCAGGTGCTTTATCCCATTCTTCGCGCCAATCATGGAAACCTTTCGGTACAGGTTTGTCTGTTTCCGACAGGGCATTAACGGCCACCAAAGCTTTCACTGTGGGGCTTTCCGCCATGGCCTTGGCAATCTGTTCGGTGATATATTCGTCGTTGGCACAGATGATAACCTTTACACTTGCACTCTGATTGCGATACACGATGTCGTGAGCTGTCAGCATATGTGTAGCGGGAATAGCTATTGCCCCAATCTTACAAAGGGCCATCATAGATAGCCACCACTGATAATGACGCTTCAAAATGAGCATCACTTTGTCGCCATGTTTGATGCCAAGCTGCATGAAATAAGCAGCTGTTTGGTCGGTTTGTTCCTTGAATTCCCTATAGGTTGTGCTCACTTCTTCGCCCCGTTCACTGGCCCAGAGCAGTGCAACTTTGTCGGGTTCTTCCGTTGCCCAAGCATCCATTACATCATAAGCGAAGTTGAAATTCTCGGGTATTTTGAAATGCAGATGCCGTGCATAGTCTTCCTCCGAAGTAAAGCTTGTCTGCGTTAAAAATCGTTCTAACATAAGTCTCTCTTTTAATTTACTACACATAAAAACTTGGCTGGCTTCCCATTCAGGGCGTTCATGCAATGTGGAATGGTTGCATCGAAATAGATGCAATCGCCTTTTTTCAGCACAAGTACTTTGTCGTCAATCGTCAGTTCCAGTGTTCCTTCGAGGATATAATCCACTTCTTGACCGTCATGCGTATTCTTGCTGTATCGCTTCCCGGCCGGGAGTGGGTCGACAACCACGAGGAATGGGTCCATCTTTCGACCTCTGAAACCACCTGCCAAGGTCTGATATTGATATTTATCACCGCGGTCTATCTCCGGTCCTTGACCGTCACGAGTGAGATAGTAGCGGCTCATTCGCGGTTCTTCTCCAAAGAGAAGCACGTCAAGTGAAATGCCGTAGCGTTTTGATATCTTTGAAAGTCGGTATACAGAAGGGTCTGCTTCGCCCGCTTCTATCTTGAGATAATGGTCTAAGGAGATACCGCAAAGTTCGGCAACTTCCTCTGCAGGAATGTCAAGAACATCGCGAAGACCACGCAGGCGCTCGCCAATTTGTTTGATAGATTCTTCCATTTTTGAACGTTTTATTTATTTTCTTATTGCCAAAGTTACGAAAAGTTTTCTGACTGTTACTTTTTGTTTGGCTTTTATTTCGACATACTCTTAATAAACTAAAAAATGCTGCACAAACCCTATTTGTTTGTGCAGCATCTTGCCTTCTCATTTAATGTGTCAGCTATTATGCCTGCTTATATTTGTTCGTTTGTATCTTGTGGCATGCAAATCCACAGGATAATATAGGCTATGAAGCCTGGAAATCCCACGCTGCACAGCGTCAACAGCAGATAGGCGATGCGAAGCAATGCCGTATCCCAGCCCATATAAGCCGCTATTCCTCCTAATATTCCGGCAATCCATCTGTCAGATGAAGAGCGCACTAATCTTTTCCTATTTTCCATATGCATTTATTTTAATTTCTGTCTTATTATTCATAACTCATGCTTTAGACGCAACTCCGCATACAAGAAGTTGCAATTAAAGTTGAAAAAGATAGGGGTAAACATTTCTTAATGATGCATTATACATTATAAATTATGCGTCACTTTTTAATATCCCGGCATCAGTTGCCCCAGACTTTCGGTCACTTCTTCATGGCTTACGCCTTCCTTGATGACGATAACGATAGTGTCATCACCGGCAATAGTACCCAATATTTCGGGAAGATTGCTGGCATCTATGTTGTAAGCAATGCTGCTTGCATAGCCCGGGCGCGTCTTGATAATACCTATGTTGCCCGAGAAATTAATGGAAATAAAGCCGGGAGTCTGCAGCATTTCTAATGGAGAGATGGGCTTATGAATGCGCTTATACATGGTTTCATTAGGCAACACATAGACATATTTGCCGTTCATGCTGGCCGCTTTAGCTACTTTCAGTTGTTTCAGATCGCGGCTCAAAGTTGCCTGTGTCAAGGTGAAACCTTCTTTTCTCAGCGCTTGAAGCACCTCCTCCTGACTACTGAGTTCAGTGCTTGAGATAAGGACTTTCAACGCTTCTAATCTTCTTGTCTTTACTTTCATCTATCTGTATGTTTATTCGTTTTATGTCTGCAAAGTTATAAAATAGTGCAACTTTAACCAAATAAAAATACAAGAAATGCAGTCTTAAAATAAAGAATACAAAGCAATGAATGTGGAGTTAATCCATAATCACTTTGCCTAACCCTCGCATTTCAACATTCATGGTTCATGACATACATTATCTTCATGGCTTAAAATGACAGCAAGAAGCTCTCCCCTCCCTTGGGGAGGGGTCGGGGGTAGGTCTCTCTTATCTGTAAACTTCTTTCATCTTAGATTTGGAATCGCCTCTGAAAACCATTATCTTTGCCGTAGGGAAAGTGTGCAAGTGCTTTCCCTTTTTTCATGTTCTTCTGCAAATCATCGTGTCATCTATAGGAAAAGAGGCTATAATTTGCGTCAAATCATGGTGTAATCTGCGTCAAGTTACAAGATGTTCTGCATCATATTGCGTGCTGATATGACAGGCTTTAGCCGTTGAAGTGAATGAAAAGATGACTCGGTAAGCCTTTGTTGGTCTTCTCGGATAAAGCTTCTTGTAAACAAACTTGATTATTTTCTTAAAGTTTCTTAATGGTGTTTCTGCCTTGATTTGGCGGATGTTCTTCACTGCGTGAAGATAGTTCTTCGTGGAATATATCTCTCAAAACGGGGCGGATTATCAGATATAATGCTTATCTTTGCCCCATATCGTCACCTTTTTATTGGCGATGCACCTTGCATGAAAATACGAGACTTTACAGATGATGAAGGAGAATAGATTGCGTTTGTTGTTGAATGTATGCTTGTTTTTTATAACGATTTCTGCGCAGGCTGCACCCCATGATACGCTGTTTGTGGCCGATTATGGTGTGCATCCCAACACCAATGAAGACCAGACGGCACGTTTGCAAACCTTGATTGCCGACTGCAAGCGTTGGAAAAGCAAGGCTATTGTGTTTCAATCGGGGCGATATGACCTGTGGCCTACAGATGCAATGAGGCGCGAATATTACATTTCCAACACCTCTTCAGAAACAGAATGTCGTTCGAAAGTAAAGACGATAGGGCTGTTGTTCGAAGATATGAGCGGTCTAACCATTGAGGGAAATGATGCAACGCTGATGTTTCATGGCAAGATGACGATGCTTTCTTTTGCCCATTGCAAGGAGATGAGGTTGCAGAATATTCATTTTGACTTTGAAAGACCTGGCGGTTCGGAACTCACTTACCTTAAAGTTGATGCACATGGAGTAACGGCTCGCGTGCATCCCGACTCCAAATTTGCGATTGTCGAAGGGAAGATGATGTGGATAGGAGAGGGTTGGCGGACGAATACCCCGCATTGTATAGAGTATGATCCCACTAATAAACATTTTTATTATAGCCGTGGTTGGGACATTCTCTCACAGGCTAAGGTTGTTGAGTTGTCGCCAAATGTGGTGCATTTTGCAACGGATTTGGCTAAAGATTTCAAGGAGAACCACACGATTATGGTGCGCGATATCATTCGAGATCAGGTGGGAATGTTCTTGTTTGAAAGCCAAAATATCACGTTTTACAATGTAGGTGTGCACTATATGCATGGCTTGGGCATCGTAAGTCAGTATTGTCGAAACGTCAAGATGCTTCGGGTGAGATGTGAACCGCGTGAAAACAGCACGCGACTATTGGCATCTTCGGCCGATTTTATGCATTTCTCGGGCTGTAGCGGCAAGGTTGTGATTGATAGTTGCAGGTTTCTTGGTGCGCAAGATGACGGCATTAATGTGCATGGAACCAATTTGCAAGCCGTTGAAAGAGTTGATGATTATACGCTAAGATTGCGCTTCATGCATCCTCAAAGCTATGGTTTTTGTGCTTATTTTGCTGGCGATACGGTGGCCTTTGTGCGTCCTTCTACCATGCAACGCTATGCTGAAAACATCGTAAAGAAAGTACGAATGGAGTCGCCTCGAATCGTGGAAGTGGCGTTCATGCGCCCCATTCCTAGAGATGTTCGATTGCAAAGTGATTGCGTAGAGAACCTCAGTTGTACGCCTGAAGTGGCCATTCGGCATTGTTTTTTCTCTCGAACCAGCACGCGTGGTACGCTTGTTACCACACCTCGGCGAGTGATTATCCGTGATAACACCTATTGTTATACGGGCATGAGTGCCATTCTTATAGAGGGCGATGCTGCTGGTTGGTATGAGTCGGGGCCTGTAAAGGATGTGATTATTGAAAACAACAAGTTTATAGATTGTGCCTATAATGGTGGCCCTTCACGTGCCGTTATCGCCTTAAATCCTTCGAATACGGTTATTGATGCACGTAGACCTGTGCATCAGAATGTACGTATAATCAATAACTTCTTCGTCACTTCGGGTAATCCTTTGCTGTATGCCAAGAGCACTTCACAGTTAGTTTTCAAAGGCAATGAGGTGAAGATAGAGTCCCCTTCCTCGCTGGTTGGGAATAAATGGGTTGTTCTTGAGGGTTGCAGTAAGGTGACTATCAAGGGAAACAAGTTCTTGGAACCATAGCAATAAGGAAGTTGATCATTAGGCATTATTTATTTCTTAGTCCTAATTTCGGAGCATGTATTATGCAGAAATGATATCGTTTTTGCATCGTTTTCTGTGACTTTTTTATTTATAAGTGTATTAAAAATAAGAGATAAATTCTATAAATAGAGATTTATCTATATCCTGTTTTGTTGGAAATAGGAATATTCTAAATAGAGTTTTAGAAATAAGAAATGTCTTATTATGTTTTAGATGAGATTGTAAATGTAAAGGAAAAGAAGTATCTTTGCCTTTCATATAATCATTAGATGAAATTGAGAAGGTATAGAATATTACGAATTTAGATTTTAACTTATCTTTGGTTGATGGATATAAAAGTGCATCTCAGATAGCAAGAGTCCTAACAGAGGATTGGTTTGCTCATAAGAGTCCTGAACTCAAGGCATGGCAGAAGACCGTCAATCCACCGCGTCGTTTGGGCAATGAACGATTTATTTCTGCTCTTTTCAAGGATCCGACAAAGGTTGAAGATGCCGAGAAACTGATGACAGAACTGCATGCCGTTGCCTCAGATATGCAGGATGTGGGACTGAAACTCGATTTTTATCAGTTTTTTACGGAAGAGGAATTGCGTGATATTTACGAGCAGAATAATGAGCGGATGTGGCTTTGTAATGGGCAAGCTCCCGACAACTATGGGGTTACTCAGCGTTCGGCCGTAAGCCTTTGGCATAATATTGTGGCCGAAGTTAACCGTGCCTTGCAGGGCAAACCGACAGCTACATTGCGCTTTGGGCATGACACTCCACTTTATCGTTTGCTGGCTTTGTTGGGGCCTGACAACCTCTCTGATGAGCAAACAGACGAGATGGACAAGGTTATTCCTATGGCGGCCAACTTGCAGATGGTTTTTTATTATAATCCAGATAAGGAGGAGAAGCCATTAAAGCCACAGCAAGTTATCGTTAAGTTCATGCTCAACGAGCACGTAATCTTAATAAAGAAAAGGCCTACGAAGCCATGCGCAAGAATGCCTTTGAGATAGCAGATGCTGAAGCTTATAAGGACGGAAAGGGACGCCGTGCGATGCAGAGTTATCTGAAATATGGCTATATCCCGCTGAATGACAGTGTCATGGAAGCTTTCCATACGCATGAACAAGTGAGCCGGACTTTGGAATATGCCTATGATGATTATGCTGTTGCGCAGGCTGCAAAGGCCTTGGGGAATACTGATGACTACCGTGTTCTCATGGCAAGGGCACGCAATTGGCGGCATGTTATCAATCCTCGTATAGGATGGGCTGACGGCAGATGGGCCAATGGAAAATGGCTGAATAATAAGGATTTGACCACGCGTGTGAAGTTTATTACAGAAGGAACTGTGGCTCACTATACGTGGTATGTGCCCCATGATGTCTATGGATTGATGCAGGTGATGGGTGGAAAGAAGATATTTGCTGACCGACTTGACCGTATGTTCAGCGACAGCCTGTATTGGCATGGCAATGAACCTTGCCAGCAGATTCCTTATCTTTATGCGTATGTTGGACAGCCGTGGAAGACACAGCAGAGGGTAAAGACTATCCTTGATAATGAATATCTTGATGTGCCCGGTGGTCTTAGTGGCAATGATGATGCCGGACAAATGAGTGCATGGTACGTACTTTCGGCCTTAGGTTTCTATCCCGTATGTCCCGTTTCACCTTATTATATTATAGGGACCCCGACATTTGACGAGGCACATATCGGTCGTTTCACCATTAAGGCACATCATGTTTCGCATGAAAATATCTATATCCAGTCGGCAACTTACAATGGACAGCCTTACACGCACAACTACATTACGTATGAAATGTTGAAAGGAGACGGCGTGTTGGAATTTCAAATGGGGCTGAAACCCAATACGGAGTGGGGCAGCAAGACAGAAGATTGCCCGCCGGATTTGATGAAATGATAATCGTCTTTCCTAAAGAAATGGAGAATATCGCAGATGATGTCTTTGATATTCTCCATTTGATTTTATAATTCTTATCATGCAGAGGCTTGATAAGTCTTCGTGAATTTTTCTTCAACTTGTTTTCTTTCTCATTTTCAGAGGGTGGGAGAGAAAAGCTGTTTTCTTACCTTTTCATTTCAAATCCCATGCGTATTCCGTCATAGTTCTTGCTCAGTTCACCGACAGTTTGAATAGTGCTGTTGCCGCTGAGGACTGAAGCGGTCTGAAGAAGAGTCAGCAGTTTCTTCGACTCCATGAGATAACTCATGCCCTTTGTGGTGCGTTTTGCATATACAGGGAGAGTGAAGAACAAAGTCTTCATCATGATTTTCTGGTTACTGCTGTCGTAAGTCCATGTACCGTTGATGCTTCTTCCAAGGATGCGTCCACTGAAAGTTTTGTCGCTGTTAAAGGTCAGTTGGGTGTTATCGCGTCGAAGACCAATGGCCTTGTAGCTTTCGGTCAACTTCGTTTTTGCCTGGGCAGCAGCCACCTCTCCACCTGCTTTTGCCAAGGTGTTGTCGCTCGTGAAAGCTACTCCCGGCTCGCTGTAGTGCCATGTTCCGATGAGATCGCGTTCCGAAGGCTTGTCTATACCGAGCACACTGTTCAGCACATTGCCGATAGTGTTGGCGTTGCCCATACTGCCAAGAACCTCGCTCAAGATGTTCCCTCCTGTGTTATTGCTGCTGCCGTTGGTTGTAATGCCGCAGCTGCTTAGCATTAATGTCGTGGTCAGCACGCCTGCTGCCAGAATGATTTTTTTATTCATCACCGTGTTGTATATAGTTCTTCTTTAATTATCACGACCGAAAAGGCGCAGCAGATAGATAAACAAGTTGATGAAATCAAGGTATAAATCAAGTGCGCCACACAGTGCAATCTTCTGTGAAGTCTCGCTCATGTCGGGTGCAATTGCTAATTGACGCTTGATATTCTGGCTGTCCCAAATGGTCAAACCGACAAAGAGTAACACGCCTGCAATACTGATGATGAAGTCGAGCATGCTGCTCTTGAGGAATATGTTGGCCACCAATGCAATGATAAGTCCGTCTAACGCCATGAAAAGAAAACTTCCCCACTTGGAAAGATCTTTCTTGGTGAAGTAGCCGTATGCAGAAGTAACAGCGAAAGTTCCTGACGTGATGAAGAACGTTTTGATGATGGCTGTCGGTGCAAAGCGGATGAAGATGTATGACAGTGTGGCACCGTTGAGGGCTGCGAATGTGGCAAACATCAATGTTGTTGCAGCTAACGAGCGATTTTCCTTCCATATACTTCCACTGATTTTCCACACTAAAACTAACTCCGTTATAATCAATCCCCAGAACACTAATTGGTTGGTGTAAATCAGATATAACAGGTTTGGAGAGGTTGCAACGCCGTAAGCGACGATGCCACTGATGGCCAAAGCCAAAGTCATCCATAGATACACTTTGCGCATCAAGGCAGGAAATGCCTCTGAAAGCACCATGTCGTTTGTGCCATACTCCTGTTCTCTGATTCTTTCATTAAATTCTTTGAAATCCATATTCTTTACTGTTTTTGATAATAATCTGTTGTGTTTTGCTGAAAGCAGAGCTGTTTCTGCTTTGCCGAATGACGTCTTGTCATCTTTCGATGCAAAAATAATCTTTTCTTTTTCTATGTACAAATGTAATGCCATTTTAATTCCCCTCTTTAATAATCTTTAGCCTATTACTGTCTATATGATAGTGGAAAGTGTCGTGATTTGACGCAGATTGCGCTGTAACTTGATGCAGATTACCACGCAATCTGACGCAGATGACACGATAACTTGATGCAGATTACACGCTGTTTTGACGCAGATTGCAATGTCCCTGCAGGTCAGCGGCGCTGGCAGTCCTTTTATGTTTGTCTTTTACATTATATAATAAGGTGTAACATTTTCAGTGTAGATGGTTTGTAAGACAAAGTGAAATAAATTGAAGTTATTTCAAACATTTCTTTAAAAACATTTGGTGGTGAATGTTTTTTATCTTACCTTTGCACTCGCTTTTGAGAACTACGGTTCTCTCAGGCTCAGAAGAAGCGTTCTTTGAAAGGATTTACATAAACAGAGAAGTAGTACAAGAAGCAAGGCATGTAGCGATATGTGTCTTGGGTAGAATAAACGAACCGATCAATTCGAGCAGTGAAGTGATGGGAAGCGGGATAGTGAGCGATTGCTTTCCCTGTCTGTTGCTTTCTTGCTTTCAATTTGTTTTTTTACTATTAAATCAGGGAGATTCGTTCTGAACAGATTATTCATGGTATGAGCTTGGAGCCGAGACGGCTTTGCTGTCTTTTCTTTTTGCTTTTTACCTATCAAGCTTATTTTACAATGGAGAGTTTGATCCTGGCTCAGGATGAACGCTGGCTACAGGCTTAACACATGCAAGTCGAGGGGAAACGACGGGGAAGCTTGCTTCCCCGGGCGTCGACCGGCGCACGGGTGAGTAACGCGTATCCAACCTGCCTCTGACTGAGGGATAACCCGTCGAAAGTCGGCCTAATACCTCATGGCATCGTCTGCGGGCATCCAACGACGATTAAAGATTTCATCGGTCAGGGATGGGGATGCGTCTGATTAGCTAGTTGGCGGGGTAACGGCCCACCAAGGCTACGATCAGTAGGGGTTCTGAGAGGAAGGTCCCCCACATTGGAACTGAGACACGGTCCAAACTCCTACGGGAGGCAGCAGTGAGGAATATTGGTCAATGGGCGAGAGCCTGAACCAGCCAAGTAGCGTGCAGGATGACGGCCCTATGGGTTGTAAACTGCTTTTATGCGGGGATAAAGTGAGGGACGTGTCCTTCATTGCAGGTACCGCATGAATAAGGACCGGCTAATTCCGTGCCAGCAGCCGCGGTAATACGGAAGGTCCGGGCGTTATCCGGATTTATTGGGTTTAAAGGGAGCGTAGGCCGTGGATTAAGCGTGTTGTGAAATGCAGGTGCTCAACGTCTGCACTGCAGCGCGAACTGGTCCACTTGAGTGTGCGCAACGCAGGCGGAATTCGTCGTGTAGCGGTGAAATGCTTAGATATGACGAAGAACTCCGATTGCGAAGGCAGCTTGCGGGAGCACAACTGACGCTGAAGCTCGAAAGTGCGGGTATCGAACAGGATTAGATACCCTGGTAGTCCGCACGGTAAACGATGGATGCCCGTTGTCAGGCTGTTTCAGCCTGGTGACCAAGCGAAAGCATTAAGCATCCCACCTGGGGAGTACGCCGGCAACGGTGAAACTCAAAGGAATTGACGGGGGCCCGCACAAGCGGAGGAACATGTGGTTTAATTCGATGATACGCGAGGAACCTTACCCGGGCTTGAATTGCAGACGAAGGCTTCAGAGATGAAGCTGCCCTTCGGGGCGTCTGTGAAGGTGCTGCATGGTTGTCGTCAGCTCGTGCCGTGAGGTGTCGGCTTAAGTGCCATAACGAGCGCAACCCCTTTCTTCAGTTGCCATCAGGTGATGCTGGGCACTCTGTAGACACTGCCACCGCAAGGTGTGAGGAAGGTGGGGATGACGTCAAATCAGCACGGCCCTTACGTCCGGGGCTACACACGTGTTACAATGGCCGGTACAGAGAGTTGATTTTGTGCAAACACGATCTAATCCTTAAATCCGGTCCCAGTTCGGACTGGGGTCTGCAACCCGACCCCACGAAGCTGGATTCGCTAGTAATCGCGCATCAGCCATGGCGCGGTGAATACGTTCCCGGGCCTTGTACACACCGCCCGTCAAGCCATGAAAGCCGGGGGTGCCTGAAGTCTGTGACCGCAAGGAACGGCCTAGGGCAAAACCGGTGATTGGGGCTAAGTCGTAACAAGGTAGCCGTACCGGAAGGTGCGGCTGGAACACCTCCTTTCTGGAGACGGATTTCCTGCTGGTTGACGAGTTGACAGTAGACATGTTGACGAGTTGACAGCAAAGAGAGAAGTAATAAAGACGAAGGGAAACAGAATGGATAGGCAAGATATTCTTCCATTCTTCTTGTACTGCCGCACCTGTTTTTTGATATAGAGAAAAAGGAAGCCGGGCTATCCAAGCCCAGGTCTTGGACAGCAGCCAACCGGGATTCATGAGCATGAGCATGGAAATGATAATTATGCATTGTGCATCATGAACAGACCACAGTCCTATAGCTCAGTTGGTCAGAGCGCCACACTGATAATGTGGAGGTCGGCAGTTCAAGTCTGCCTGGGACTACTTCTTTAATTCATAATTCATAATTAATAATGCATAATCCAAACTAAAATTTGAGTTTTGCTTATTAATGGAACCTTGAATGATGAACACTCCAATCAAATGGTAATCATAATTATGCATCATGCATTAATCATTATGAATTACTACCTTGGGGGATTAGCTCAGCTGGCTAGAGCACCTGCTTTGCAAGCAGGGGGTCAACGGTTCGAATCCGTTATTCTCCACAGATGGACATCACCGTGCATGCTGAAGCGTGCATTCTGAGGTTTCCATACGATCTTTGACATATTGACACAAGCAAAAACTGTAAAGTAAACTAAGTTCAGTCTTAGAAATCAAATCGCAAGATGCGATTTCACTTGACAGCTGAAAGTATGAGCTTCAGAAGGTGAAGCCGGAGGAAGGCAGAGCAATGTATGTTGCTTCTTGTATCCCCGCTTTATCCTTCATAAGAAGAAAGTAAGAAAGGGCGTATGGCGGATGCCTAGGCTCACAGAGGCGACGAAGGACGTGATAAGCTGCGATAAGCCCCGGGTAGATGCAAATAATCTCTGATCCGGGGATTTCCGAATGGGACAACCCGGCCGTCTGAAGGACGG